>QHWY01000104.1 GCA_003223875.1 Acidobacteriota bacterium
ACCGTATTCCCCAACACGACGCTGGGTAATCAACTCAAGCAGGTGGCGAAACTAATGAAGTTCAATCTCGGTTCGGGTGTCCCGGCTTTAACTCGTCAGATTTTTTTCTGTTCCTTGGGAGGCTTTGATACGCACCAGGGCCAGGTGAACACGCAGGCCACATTGCTGACGCAAGTCGGTAACGCGATGAAAGCGTTCTACGATGCCACCGTTGAGCTGCGGATCGAATCGCAGGGCGTCACTTTCACCCTGTCGGATTTTGGTCGCACTCTGCAACCGGCGGGATCGGCGGGCACCGTCGGATCCGACCACGCATGGGGCAATCATCACCTCGTCATGGGTGGATCGGTCATCGGCGGCGACTTCTATGGTGTGAGTGGCCCCAACGGCACAGTTTTTCCGACTCTCCAGTTGAGCGGCCCGGACGATACCGATACCCGCGGCCGATGGATACCGACAACGTCGGTCGATCAGTACGCGGCTACACTCGCAAGATGGTTCGGAGTCGATGAGACAAACATCAATACGGTATTTCCACAACTGAGAAACTTTTCGACCCGGGATCTGAGGTTCATGATCTAGGAAATGACAATTGAACATTCAACATTGGCAATTTTTGAAAGCTTTGTCATTGTTCAATGTTCCATTGTCCTTTGAAGAAATAAAAACCGGCCGGAGTTGAACATGGGAAAGATTCCAGCCGGTGAAGAACTCTCTTTTTAGAGTACTAGTCGAGGAAGCTTGCGCTGGAATCAGGGGCAATCTTTGATTCGAGTTCTTCAATCTCGATCGTCATGTCATTGTCTAGCATTGTCGTCTCCTTGGATTCAAAGTTGTTTCTTTTCTTAGATGGAGCAAATTGTGTTGCCCAATCTGTTCAATTAAGTGGGTGGAGGAGGTACTGAAAGTATGGGTAATACAGGAATTTTTATGCGAGTGCGGATGACCGAGAATCAGTGATTCAGTTCAAAGTTTCATCGCAACGCTTGGCCGGAGCGCGCGTTCGTAGGTTGTCCGTCTTTAAGAGCCAGTGTCCCATTTACGAAGACATATTTCAGGCCGGTTGATGGAAGGGTGGGATTGAACACCACAATATCCGCGGGAACACTCTTTCGTAAGACGCCTCGTTCCCTCAAGGCAATGCGCGCTGCAGGCAAGCCGGTCAGTTTCAGGATGACCCGCTCGAGTGTCACCGCCTTGTCATCGCGAAGAAATTGTGCGAACGAGATTGCCGTCGAGGGGTTTTGCAACATGCTTCGAAGTTCCCGGCCGGATTCGGTAAATGAGTAGATGTGAGAACCGACATCAATTCCTTGCATTCGAGCCTTGTCCAGATCTGCAAGTACCGTTGCAGTGAGTTTGTTTAAGGAAAGCTGAAGCGTCACCTTGGCAGTGCGCGCAAGCTCGAGCGGCTCATGAATTGTTACGTCGCGCGGATGGACAAACAGCGAGCCCCCGAACCGGGCGGCGGCTTTCGCCAGCGCCGACAGCTCATCGGTTGTGCTGAATGACGCGGGTTCACTGCGAAGATCGGAAGCCAGACCGAACGCTCCTTGGCGCATCGCGTTTTCCACGAGTTCTCCCATTCGCCGGATCTCATCCTCGTTTGCGGAACGCTTATAGTCTGGGCCCATGATCTGCCGGCGTACGGTGCTGTGGCCCACCAGCATCGCAACGTTCACGCCGGGCGGCTTCTCATCAAACGGCTGCATAAACTCTTCGATCAAGTACGGACCCGTACCATCCGAACCGAGAATCGCTGTTGTTATGCCTTGTGAGATGGATGACGTAGCGCCGACGTCTTTCTCGAGAGCCGCCACCGAGAGATTTTCAAGATCAACGAATCCCGGAGCGACAATCATGCTCTTCACATTCAGAAGCGTTTCTCCGGCGGCCGGCTTGAATAGACCGATATCGGCGATCTTTCCGTCACGAATGCGCACATTGCCGGTGAAGCGACTTTTTCCGCTTCCGTCGAGGATGATGCCGTTCACGAGAACGAGGTCTTCTGCGAATGCCGAACAGACAAGAAGCAATATCAAGAGGAATAATCGTAGGAGGCGCATGTTACACTCTGCGGCATTATGACAACGGTTACGAAAATCACAAAATATGTCCGCTACTCCGCAGCGGGAAACACATCCTATGGAATTCTCGAAAACGACCTCATTCGGGAGCTCCATGGCGACATTTTCGCTGGTGCGGAACCGACGGGTAAAACTCTAGCGCTTCGCGACGTAAAACTGCTCGCGCCGTGCGACCCAAGAAACGTCGCAGCGGTCGGCCGAAATTACAAGAGTCATATTGTCGATCGGAATATCCAGCCGGCTCCGTTTCCGGGACTGTTCTGGAAGCCATGCTCCTCGATCATCGGAACGGAAGAAAACATTCTGCTGCCGGAAGGCGCTCAAAATGTGCATTACGAAGCCGAGATGGTCGTCGTGATCGGTAAAAAGACCAGAAGCGTCACGCCGGCCGACGCCGCCAAACACATTTTCGGAATCACGGCCGGAAACGATGTGAGCGAACGCGACTGGCAGAAAAACGATTTGCAATGGTTCCGCGCGAAGGGCTCTGACACATTTGCTGCATTAGGCCCTGCTGTTGTCACAGGACTCGACTACAACAATTTGTTGGTGGAAAGCCGCGTGAACGGCGAAGTCAGGCAATCGGGTCGAACCAGCGAACTGATTTTCTCGGTCGATATGGTTATCAGCTACATCAGCCAATTTGCAACATTGATGCCCGGCGACGTGATCTATACAGGCACCCCGGGTACAACGAAGCCCATGCAGCCCGGCGATGTGATCGAGATTGAAGTCGAAGGCGTCGGGGTACTCCGTAATCGTGTGTCAAAGCGGCAACAGTAAACGCCGGCATAAAATGAAACAGATGCCTACAGCCATAGATACGTTGAAGGAAAAAGGTAGACGGCTGAGGATCCTTTCCTTGAAAGCCACGACTGAAGCGGGTTCAGGCCATCCATCATCCTGCTTATCGGCGGCAGACCTCATGTCGGTGATCTTCTTCAATGAGATGCGTTTTGACCCCACCGATCCGCGGAATCCGGCGAACGACCGGTTCGTTTTGTCGAAGGGGCATGCGGCTCCGCTGTTGTGGGCGGCCTATGCTGAGGCAGGCATTATTAGTGAAAAGGACGTTCTCACGCTCCGTCAGCTGGATAGCAACCTCGAAGGACATCCAACGCCCAGAATGCCTTGGGTTGATGTGGCAACCGGCTCTCTGGGGCAAGGGCTTTCGGCGGGCTTAGGTAATGCCTTAGCCGCACATCTAGACGGACTCCCTTACACCACATATGTGCTTCTCGGCGATGGTGAGTGCGCGGAAGGATCGGTATGGGAGGCGGCGGCCCTGGCGAGCTACTACAAAGCGTCTAATCTGTACGCCGTCATCGATGTGAACGGTCTTGGACAGAGCCAGCACACGATGGATCAATTCGATGTGAATCGCTTCGCGAACAAATTTCGAGCCTTCGGCTGGTTCGCCACGATTATCGATGGCCACAATTACACCCAGATCATTGATGCGTTCGAGCAGTGCCGCCGAGACGGGGGCTCCCAACCGCGGGTGGTCGTAGCAAAAACCTTCAAGGGCAAGGGCGTGTCGATGCTCGAAAACCTCGATGGATGGCACGGCAAGCCGGTTCCAAAACAAGATCTTCCCAGGGTTCTCGAAGAGCTTTCAAAACCACTGGGCCCAAACGAATTCAAACCCAATCCCAGGAAGGGGGCATCTCCTCCTCCGCAGGGTGATCGCAGCCTACAGATCACAATTAACCGGAAATTGGGAGAACCGGCGGCAACACGCGAGGCATATGGTGACGCGCTGGTGAAAATTGCCGAAAAGCAGCCTCGGGTTATCGCTTTGGATGGTGATACAAAGAATTCTACCTATTCCGAAAAACTCCTCAAGGTCCATCCGGAACGATTTTTGGAGATGTTCATTGCCGAACAGAATATGGTCGATGTCGCAATGGGACTCGCTGCACGCGGAAAGATTCCGTTCGTCTCGACGTTTGCCTGCTTCTTGACGCGCGCCTATGACCAGATTCGAATGGCCGGCATTTCGCAATCGAACGTGAAGTTTTGCGGATCACATGCCGGGGTTTCGATCGGAGAAGACGGCCCATCGCAAATGGGTTTGGAAGATCTGGCGATTTTCCGAGCCATTCCAGGATCGGTCGTCTTGTATCCATCGGATGCTGTATCGACCGAACACCTTGTCGTTGAAGCCGCTCGCCATCGGGGAATTTGTTACATCCGAACGACACGGCCGAAAACGCCTGTGGTGTATGCAAATGACGAAGGATTCCCGATTGGTGGATCGAAGGTTCTGCGTCAGTCGGCGGCAGATCGCGCAACAGTGATTGCGGCGGGGATCACCTTACATGAAGCGCTAAAAGCGGCATCGAAATTGGAATCCGCCGGCACGCCGATTCGAGTCATTGATGCGTACTCTGTCAAACCAATCGATACGCAAACGATTTTGAGAGCGGCGAAAGACACGGGAGGTCGCGTCGTCGTTGTCGAAGACCACTATGAAGAAGGTGGGCTCGGCGATGCTGTGCTGAATGCAGTGGGGAACCAGGCAAAAGTCCTGAAACTGGCGGTTCGTGAGATTCCGCGTTCCGGTCCGCCAGAAGCGCTGTTAGAAAAATACGGAATCAGCGCGAGCCGTATTGTCGACGCCGTGAGAGGCTTACTGTAGCGGCGATCTATGACCGCCGGCAACGCTCCGGACCGTGAGATCGTCGGGCGGTCATAGACCGCCGCTACAGGATTGAGAGAGAGGTATGTCACAAACGAATATTAAAAAAGAATCGCTGTCTTCGGAAGTACGGGTGTTTGTGGAGGTCGATGGCAATCCTGTCGGCTGTTTGAATCTCGACGTCAACCGACTCTGGCCTCTGATCAATCACCGTAAGCGGGATCATGTGCCGGTCGAATGGATGGATCCGGCAAAGTTCGATTCGATCATGCGTGCCGCGGTAATAAAAAAGCTCATTGCGCGCCTCGAGACTCATCTCTACCGCGCACTAGGGGATGAGATGGTCAAAGCGGAACTGGATGTTGAAAGTTTTAAGCTGAAGGCTGAGGCCGCCGCTCAAACATTCGGGAGGACGGAAACGGAAATAGAAAAATTAGTTCTCGAGACGGACCGAGTGCCATTAGATTTTTACTCCTTCTTTTGGGACTACCTGCTCGATGACCGTGATGTTACCGATTTAAAGAAGGAGTGGAAGGCATGGGATACTCGGCCTCGATAACGGACTTCATCCCACCCCGTGTGTTGAACTCTCCGGTTACTTTGGCGGATACCGGTTGGCAAATCTTGACGATGTCCCGAAGGATACGATTTACCGCATTTTCGTAGAAAATTCCGAGGTTCCGGTAAGCTAGGAAGTATCCCTTCAACGATTTCAATTCAAGGCAAAGCTTGTCCGGACGATAGCGAATCGTGATGGTGCCGAAATCGGGCAAGCCGGTCTTCGGACATATGGAAGTAAATTCCGGCATCGCGATAGTGATTTGGTAGCCGGGAAATTGATTGGGCCAGCATTCGATGGGGGGAAGTTCTACGTCAATGCCAGATTTCGCGTGACTTTCGGTGTACTCGGGCATCAATTGACTATAACAAAAAGCAAAACGGCCCTTGGGGCTCCAATACCCCAAGGGCCTTTCCCTAGTCTCCTTCATTGCCACAATCCGATGCCGCGGCAACCGACATCCTGTCTGTTTGGGATCCCTCCCCAAGGGCGAGCTTCCTGCCACCGAGCGTGGTCAACTACCGTCCCTGGCTGGAGTAGCCAACTGCTACTAGGAAATTCGTCTCGAATGAGACCGACGCGATTCTCACTTCGAGGCATATCCATTGCAAGATATTTTTACAAAAAAATTCGAGGACTGCTAGTATGACAGCATGCCAAAAATTTTGAAACCCCTGGTCGTGATCGTCCTGGCTGTAGCCGTGGCGGCGGGCGCCGCCGTCTACTTGAGCCGTCAAGCCGATCAGCCGGAAGAAACTGCCGCGCCAACCCACGCAGATATCAAAGGCGGCGGTCATATTCGCGGCCCCGAAAAGGCGTCCTTGACCCTGGTCGAGTTTGGCGATTACCAATGCCCAAGCTGCGGAGCTTATCATCCCCTGGTGAAAGAAATCCAGAACCGGTATCCGCAACAACTCCGCCTGGAGTTCCACCACTTCCCGCTCGTCAGTATTCATCCGAATTCGATGCTGGCTTCCAAAGCAGCAGAGGCTGCGGGCGAACAAGGCCGTTACTGGGAGATGCACGACGCGCTTTTCGAACATCAGCGAGAGTGGTCGGACAGCCCAAACGCCGAACCGATATTCGTCGCGCTAGCGAGCCAGATGGGTCTGGACAGCAACAAATTCATGCAAGGTTTGCGATCGCCTCAATTGCAGGACCGAATACTTCGCGACGTGGAGCAGGGTCAGAATGCGAAGGTTGATGCGGTTCCGACGTTCTTCATCAACGGAGAGCGAGTTCACATCAAGTTGAGCATGGAAGATTTCGTTCAAGTCATCCAAGCCCATCTTCCGAAATGAAAACTCGGTCCGCTGTGGTTGCCATTCTCGCGTTTATCGGAATGGTCGATGCGCTCTACCTGTCGATCAAGAGAAATGCCGGCCCGATTCCTTGTCATGTAACCCGCGGCTGTACGGATGTCCTCACTAGTAAATATTCTGAAATCGCAGGCATTCCGATTTCCTGGTTTGGAGTTGGTTTTTACATCGTGATGTTCAGCCTCGTCGCCTTCAAAATTTTCGAAGATCCCAAACATCCGTCGGATTGGCTGACCGCCTCCATCTTTTATCTTGCCGGCGCGGCGTTGGTGGTTTCCGCTCTCCTGGTTGGAATTCAAGCGTTTATCTTGAAGGCGTTTTGCGAGTACTGTTTGCTCTCGGCTGTTTTGGTTTTGACGATGTTTCTTCTAGCCCCAAGTCCTGGCCGGCGTAAACTCCCTGCATAGCCGTCTGCGGTTCCGGCATGTTTCTGTCGCGGCTCTCGAGCGCGTCTTTTTCCGCCTGAGCGATCTCATCGATGACGGTCGCTTCGACTTGCTCGAGAGTGGCTTTGGGAATACCGCGGCGCTCCAAGTAAGCTTCATACATTCCGATCGGATCGCGTTTGCCCCAGTATTCGAACATCGCGGGGGAGAAAATCTGTCGCGCCTCGTGTTCGTCATGCGTCGCGTGGCCGCCCATCCGAAAGGTCTCCGCGAAAATGATGACGGGGCCATGCCCGGTTCGAGCGATCCGAACCGCCAGTTTTGTTGCGGCGTACGTGTCGAGGACATTATTTCCCGCGCAGGACAGACCAGTGACACCGTAGGCCTTCGCCCATGCGGCAAATGACCCTGCTTGATGTTGTTCAAATTGGGTCCCGAGCGCGATCTGATTATTTTGCAAAACGTAAATGGCAGGGACGTGAAGCACCGCGGCCAAGTTCATGCCTTCATGGAATGCCGTGGTTTTTGTCGCGCCATCTCCGACCCAGGTGAGCACGGCGGCTTTCTCTCCACGCTGCTTGATCGCAAGCGCCATGCCTGCGAATACAGGAGTCAGCGCTCCAACTTGACTCACCGGCGCGATGACCCCATTGCCGATACTACCTACATGCAGATCTTTGCCTTTGCTGGGAGAATCCGCAGTCGCCAGGTATTCACGTAACATGTCGGCGACCGATACTCCCATCTCATGGCAAGCGCCGGCATTGCGAATCATCGGCCCTACTTTGTCGATCGCGCGATCCAAGGCATGAACATTGCCAATGGTCACCGCTTCTTCGCCGGTTCCGAGCCACGCCTTCGCGAGGATGCCCTGTTTGACCCACCGCCGCAGTGTGATGTCGTATAGCCTGAAGCGCAGCAGGCCGGCGTACATATGGAGAAGCTGCTTTTCTGTTAACTCTGCGATAATGGTGGCGCGTTCAGGATCGCTAGCGAGCGTGTGTTCGAATTCCGCAATAATGCCGGGATCGGGTTTCCAATTCACGTACTCCGGCGGATCGAACATCGAATAGCGTTTCACTAGGCCAGTGTACTACGACGGTCGTGCTATAATGTTTCGTACTTTAAAGGGGTAAATCCATGAAACGCAAACAGCTTAAGTTTGTCGTGGGCTCGGTGGTCATCATTCTCACTCTCGCCTATCTGGCGTACTCGGGTTTCAAGGAAGGTAATGCGTACTACCAGACGGTTTCTGAGCTTTACGCTTCCAAGGATCAGGCATACACGCGCCGGCTGAAGGTCGCTGGAGACGTGGTGCCTGGATCGATTAAACGCGAGGGCAAGACCATCAATTTCGTCATCAGCCAGCAAGACGAGAAAACCAAACAAGTGGAAAAACTCCCCGTAAAGTACGTCGGTAACGATGCCCCGCCAGATACATTTGTCGACCGGGCGCAAGCCGTGGTCGAAGGCCAGCTTGGCCGTGACGGTGTGTTCGTCGCGAATAAAATGCAAGCCAAGTGCGCCTCGAAATACGAAAAAGAATCCGCAGCCGGCGTAAGAAAGAGCGACTAACATGGCACAACTCGGCCAGTTTGCCTTGGCCCTCGCATGGGTGGTGACGGCGTATTCGATCGTTGCTTCCCTGCTTGGCATTCGTCTCAAACACGACAACTTGATCGCTAGCGGGCGCAATGCAGCGATAGGGACGTTCGCGTGTATCACGACGGCTATGGTTTGTCTGGGCTATCTTTTTGCCGTCAGCGATTTCTCGATCAAATACATCGCGGCGCATTCCAATCGCGATCTGCCGATGTATTTCAAGGTCAGTTCGATCTGGGGCGGCCAGGAAGGGTCGCTGTTGTTCTGGGGCTGGCTGCTCACCCTCTACTCGGCGCTCGTGATTATTCAGAATTGGCGCAAGCACAGCGCGATGATGCCGTACGTCGTTGCAGTATTGATGGCGACATCGTTCTTCTTTACCTCGATGCACTTGTTCATCGTGAACCCCTTCAATCAAACGGTGTTTCTACAGGCGGGCGCTTCGCCGTTGCCGTTTGTGCCGCACGACGGACAGGGTCTGAATCCGCTATTGCAAGATGCGTATATGGTGATCCACCCGCCGATGCTTTATCTCGGCTTCGTCGGCTTTGCAGTGCCCTTCGCATTCGCGATGGCCGCAATGATCACTAAACAGCTTGGCGACACGTGGATTCGCACAACGCGTCGTTGGACGATGGTCGCCTGGATGTTTCTGAGCATCGGAATCCTGCTCGGCGGCAAGTGGGCATACCACGAACTCGGATGGGGTGGATTCTGGGCGTGGGACCCGGTTGAGAACGCCTCAATGATGCCGTGGCTGATTGGAACTGCTTTTCTGCATTCCGTCATGGTTCAAGAAAAGAAAGGCATGCTCAAGGTCTGGAATATGGTTTTGATTATTCTGACTTTCATCATGTCGGTCTTCGGAACTCTGCTGACACGGAGCGGCATGGTCCAATCCGTCCATGCATTCGCTCAATCGCCGGTTGGCGGGTACTTCCGCGCCTTCATCATTGTGGCGCTTTCCGGCGCGCTCTATCTCCTGTTTGACCGGCTGCCGTACCTGAAAAGCGAAAACCAGATGGAGTCGATCGTCTCGCGCGAAAGCAGCTTCATGTTCAACAACCTGATTCTGCTGGCGGCCTGTTTCGCGGTTTTCTGGGGAACAATGTTTCCGATTATTTCTGAAGCAGCAACAGGATCGAAGATCACGGTTGGGCCGCCGTTCTTCAACAAGGTGAATGTGCCCATTGCGATCTTTCTCATGTTGTTGACCGGTGTAGGACCTTTGCTGGCGTGGCGAAGAGCATCGACAAATAGCCTGAAGCGGAATTTCCTATGGCCGGCAGTGATCGCGCTGGCGTCGGGAGTTGTTCTGTACTTCCGCGGCGTTCAGCACTTTTACGCGTTGCTATCGATCGTGATGTCGGTCTTCGTGACTGCCACGATCGTTCGCGAATTCTACAAGGGCGCCTCGGCTCGAAGTTCCGGAACCGGCGAGACGTTTCTGGAAGCGGTCGTCAATCTCACACTCCGGAACACGCGGCGGTACGGCGGATACATTGTGCACTTCGGTTTCGTCCTCCTGTTTATCGGCTGGTCGGGTCAGGCCTTCACGACGGATGCGGAAGGCGAGATGGGGATCGGCGACACGTTACCGATCCGCGAATACACATTGCGTGTCGACAAACTCGGAATCGAAGACACCCCCAACTACGCCTCCGACAAAGCGACTCTCAGTCTCTTCGAGTACGGCAAGAAAGTCGCGAACCTTTATCCCGAAAAGCGGCTCTACAAGGCAGGACAGGAACAGCAACCGACCACCGAAGTCTCGATCTATTCCACCGCCAAGAATGACGTCTATGTCGTCTTCCAAGGCGGCACGCGCGACGGCAAGAAGGCCATCATTCAGGTTTTCTATAATCCGCTGACGATGTGGGTATGGATAGGTGGGATTGTGCTGGTAGCGGGCACGCTGATTGCGCTGCTGCCTAACAAGAAGACCATTCTTAGGAGACGTCCGGAAGCCGAATCCAAAGAGGAACGAAAAGAAATTGAAGAGAAGATTTCGTAAGTTTGCCTTGTTGTTTGTCCTTGCGACCCCTGTTGCGCTTGCGGCGGACCGACAGCACGTCAAAGAACTGGGCCAGAAGTTCATCTGTGTTTGCGGCACGTGCAACCAGATGCTGACGACTTGCAATCATTTCGGTTGCCCCAGCTCCGGTCCGATGCTGGCTGAGCTTGCCGCCCAGATTGATGAAGGCAACAGCGATCAATCCATCATTTCGCATTTCGCCGAGAAGTATGGCTTGACCGTGCTTTCGGCTCCGCCGGCAGCCGGTTTCAATCTAACCGCGTGGGTCATGCCGTTCGTGGCTCTTGTTCTGGGAGGCCTATTGGTCGTTTACTTTGTCCGGCAGTTTCGCGCGAGATGGGTTGCCGCTCCCGCTGATATCGACGTCTCTAAATATCAGCAAAAAGTCGAAGAAGAACTCAAGAAATTCATTCCGGAAGACTGATGCTCTATCTATTCTGCGGCATCCTGGGCGGCGGGGTCCTCGCAGCGATATGCGCGCCGTTATTCCGCAAAGACGAAACACTGGAATCCGCTATCATCGAAGAGACCGAGTGGGATCTCCTTCAACGCAAGAAGGAGGTGATTCTCGGGAATATTCAGGATCTCGACTTCGAATACAAATGCGGCAAGCTTTCTGCCGAGGATTACCAAAAGATCCGGGCGGAAATGAACGCCGAAGCGGCCGTCGTCTTTCAGGAAATCGAAAAACTCGAATCCTCTAAAGATCTCGACGCGCTGATCCGCCGCGAAATTTCCGCGCGTAAGGAGCGGTCCACAACCGCTTGTCCTTCCTGTGGCAGCACGAACCCAAACACAAACAAGTTTTGTGCAGATTGCGGGGCTAAACTGAAGCGTTGATGACCTTGCTGCTGCTCTTCCTGCAGGACCAGGGGACAAGAACTGCTGATGTCCCCAACGCGATGGGTGCGCATACGTGGTTTATCATCCTCGCGGTCGGCTCATTTTTGCTCTGGAGCGTCAGCTACTCGCTACAGCTTCATAAGGAAGCGCTGGCCAGAAAGAAAGGCCGGGAGGAACTCGTCCGCCGCAAGGAACAGCTGCTCGATCAAATCGCCGATCTGGAAACGCGAAAAGAATCGGGTGCGATCGGAGAAAAAAAATACAAACAGGATTTGAAGGATCTGAAGTTTCATCTGGCCAAGGTGCTAGAGAAACTGGGAAGTAAATGATGGCAGAAGCGCACATTCCCCTCCTCGCAGAGGAGGGGAGGCTGCGCCGTAGGCGCAGACGGGGTGGTCAGACCGGCGAAAAGATTGCTGCCCAACTGACCACCCCGGCGCGCCGGCTTCTATTAAGCTGTCGCGCCACCCCTCCTCTGCGAGGAGGGGAATGCGCAACTCCGACCTCGTGACCCATGCCCGACACACTCGCACTCGAATCCGAGGACATCCGCAAAACCTTCGGACATTTCACCGCGCTGGCAGGCGTGACGCTAACGGTCAAGCGTGGCGAGTTCCTTGCGGTATTCGGCCGCAACGGAGCCGGCAAGACGACGTTCTTGAAAATCGCGGCGACGCTTGTTAGGCACACGCACGGCAAGCTACGCGTCGAGGGCATCGATATTCGAGAAGAGCCGGAAAAGGCGCGGCGGCACATCGGATTTCTTTCGCACAACACATATCTCTACCGCGACCTGAGTCCCGTCGAAAATTTGCGCTTCTTCTCGCGGCTCTATGGAATACCTGATTCGGAAGAACGAATCATGGCGCTCCTGGACCGGGTCGGACTCCGGCGCCGCGCCGCAGATCCGGTGCGCGCGTTCTCCCGAGGGCTGCACCAAAGACTTGGGATCGCGCGCGTGATGCTGCATGATCCGTCGGTTATTATGTTGGACGAGCCATATACGGGTCTGGATGCTAACGCTGTCGAAATACTGAACCAAATCCTTGATCAGGCAGCAGCCGCCGGAAAGACGATTATCCTCACATCACACGATCTCGAACAAGGTCTCCGGGCGGCGTCGCGCGCCGTCGTCATCGATCGTGGGAAAATTGTCTTCGAAGGGAGTCCCAAGGATTCCGCAATCCGTGATGCCTATGCGGCCTACATCCGCGTAGGAGTTGCCCGATGAAGCCGGTCACCGCCATCATCTTCAAAGACATTGTCATCGAAATGCGGAGCAAAGAGTCCGTCAGCTCGATGCTGATGTTCGGCGTGCTCGTTCTGACGATATTCAGTTTCGCGTTCGAACCAAGCAGTATCGACCGTTCGCTTATTGCTCCGGGGATCCTCTGGGTTGCATTTTCTTTTGCAGCAATCCTCGGGCTGAACCGGTCTCTCGCGATGGAAATTGATAACGACTGCCTTCAGGGGCTGCTCCTGGCGCCCTTAGATCGTGGTGATCTTTACCTTGGAAAGGTCGCCAGCAACTTCACGTTCATGATGATCGCGGAATTGATCGTTTTACCGATCTTCGTCATCTTTAATAATCTCAAATTCAATTTGCAGTTCCTCGAGATCGCCGGTGTCGCTGTCCTTGGAACGCTGGCGATAGCAGCCATTGGCTCCATTCTGTCGACGATCTCTGCCAATACTCGAATGAAAGAAGTCATGCTTCCGGTACTTCAAATCCCACTCACAGTTCCTGTGGTGATTGCTTCTGTCGAAGCTACCAGCATGGTGCTGAGCGGCGAAACCAAAGGAATTTCCTCTTGGTTATATCTTTTAGCGGGGTTTAGTATTGTTTACCTGATCGTGTCCTACCTCGTGTTTGAGTTCGTTGTGGAGGAGTGAAATGCGCTCGAAGATACTCGGAATACTCGTCCTCGTCCTGATGATTGCCGACCTCTACATGATTTTCATGTTCGCCCCCAATGAAGCGACGATGGGCGTCATCCAGCGTATCTTTTACTTTCACCTTCCCTTCGGAATCTCCTCATATATCTCGGCTTACTTGTTGGGTTTCGCCAGCATCATGTACCTCATCAAACACGATTTTAAATGGGACCGCCTGGCCGACTCGGCCGGCGAGATGGGAATTCTCTTTACGAGCCTCTCGATCATGAGCGGCGCGTTATGGGCGAAGCCCGTTTGGGGCATCTGGTGGACGTGGGACGCCCGGCTCACGCTGCAATTCCTGCTGGGATTGATCTTCCTTTCATATTTGATGTTGCGCGCGTATCTGCCTGAGCGCGAAAAGAAGGCCGCATTAGGCGGAGTTTTTGGAGTGCTCGCGATGGTCGATGTCCCGTTCAACTATCTCTCCATCCGTTGGTGGCGTACGCAGCACCCGCAGCCCGTCATCCTCGGTGGCGGTCTCGACACCGATATGTGGAAAGTGATGATCGTTTCGTTTCTTGCCTTCGCCGCGCTATATGCCTACCTGCTCGATCGGCGCATGGCCATCGCCCGCGTTGAAGAGGAAGTCGAGTACCTGGAACACGCAATCCTCGCCCATGACTAATCTTTTTGTCGCGTATACCCTCGTCTTCGTTATCCTCTTCATCTTTACCTGGCTCCTGATTTCCCGCCAAACTCGCCTCGAAAAAAAACTCGACGAGCTAAAGCAACGGCTTAAAGAAAAATCCTAAAATATTTTAGATAATGGCTGTGATGTCTCGCACTGCATGCAGAACGTCCGGCGGTAGAGAGCCTCGATTTGGCTCAATCGGTCCGGGATCATATGTGAAATTTTTACGATCTTTGGCGAAGCTAAATCGCCCCAACCATATCGACGATACAAAGAAAGGGTGCACATTTTTGGCTACAACACGGAACATGTCCTCGGTTTAGACTCATCGCTCATGAGACGACTTCTTTTGGTCACCGCGGTGATAACGGCGAGCTTGGGAAGTGCTTTCGCTCAATCAAACAGCAAAATCGGCACACCGAAGCGCGTCGCGGTCGCGTTCTTTGACGAAGAACGGTTGCGAAACCCGGCTGGCCAAGCAAGCTTGCAAGATTTTCACTTCTTTCTCAACCAGATCAGGGAGATCGTCAAACGTGATTTTCCGGGCGTTGAATTGAGAGTGCTGAAACGAGGTGAGTGGCTCGGTCTCCCTGACCGCACAGGGCTAAACGTCCAGAATCTTGAACCGCCGCTCGGGTACGTGTTATCCGCGAAAGGCAGCAAGAGGCGTTTGCTGAGCGGAGTTCAGTCAGAGGTGGACTTTGCTTGTGCAGCAGCGGCCTTTTTCCACCGGCCTTCGTCCGCTTGTATCAAATAACGCGCCATATCGACACCTTCAGAATAACAGCACAAACTCTGCCGCCGGAAGTTACTGATTCCAGACGAGCAGGCGGGCTCAATTGTTCTACTTATCGGCGATTACCCGATTTTATCGCGCAGCCGGTGTGAACAGAGCCCGCGAGCTCGGGCCGTTAGCCGCTCGTCAGGGCCGTCATCTTGATGCCGCTGATCTGCACGTCGTAACCGAACGGGTCGTTGATGTGGAAGCTGTGTTCGTTGTCCTCGCGCGGGTTCTCGAAGCCAAGTCGCTTCAGCTCGGCCAACACTTTATCTCGATCATAATCGGCAATGGTATAAGCGATATGGTTCACGACCGCCTGGCTCTTCGGCCTCGGCTGGCCGTTAGCTGGAGCCGCGTTGAGATCACGCGTACGGCAGATGATAAACGTCAGTGGCACATCCTTCGCGGTGACGCCGTAGGGTTTCTCTCCCTTCTTTCCGAATGGCAGAGTGACCTCGTTATCCTTGAGCCCAACTTGATCGAGGTTGAAGACCTTTGAATACCAGTCGCCAGCTTGCTTGAAATTGGGGCAAGTGTAAGAAATATGGTTGACCAGCGCGACCTTCAGGGCAAGCTGAGCGGCCGGTGTTTTCTGAGCAGCACTGGCGGCGCGAGCGGAGGTCGCTGCTACGGTCAACACTTCGATCAGCTTGCGGCGGCTAATCTTGCCCTGCTCGAACTCTTGAAGCTTCGTTGCGACGAAACTTAGCATAGCGATTCTCCTTTCTTAGATGAACGGGTTTTCCGCCTCGATGGAGGCGAGTTGTACGGAGTAGTTGAATGGATCGAGCACGTTGACGCTTCCACTGCGCCCCGTCGGGTTCAGGCCCTGCGCCTTCAGTGTGGCATTCACGCGCGTATCGTCCCAATTGGGAATCGTGTAACAAATGTGATCGACGACCGACTTTGCCGGAGCCGCATTCGCGGCAGCGTTGCGCGCAATAAAGTAGTTGCCGCCGCTGCGGGGACCGAACGCCAGATTGGCCCGCGATTTTTGGTCGTCCTTCGCGTTTTGCATACCCAGCACGCTTGTGTAAAAATCCCGCGCCTTGCGGTAGTCCGGACACGCATAGGAAATGTGGTTGACGGCGATCACCTTGAAACCTTGTGAGGGGGCTGCATTCGCGGCTTCTTCACCAGCCGCGTACACGGTCGCCGCAAGCGCCACCGTTTCGCAAAATTGGCGCCGGTTGATCTTGCCGCTCTCGAAGTTTTTCACCAGATCGGCGATGAAACGTTCCATGTTTGGACCTCCTGCGTTGAAAAGTTATCTCATCCTACGCCGATTGGCGAAAAATCGAAATGTGATTTGACGTCCAACTTCGTGTATTTTATCGAGTCAAAGGAGGAGTTTGCGTGAAGAAATACCTCTATTCATTTCTGCTGGCCTTCGCTTTCGATGCCACCGTTCTGGGGCAGACCTCGAATAGTAACTATGAAGTCACCATATTTGGCGCGCCTCCTGCCGGGCAAACCGTGTGGAACCTACCGAGATCGGTAGCTGTGGATGGCAAGGGAACGATCATCTTGCTCAGGGCGTCCGATCCACCAGTCCTTATTTACAACCGTGATGGAAAACTTCAGAAGAGCTGGGGTAATGGTCTGTTCAAGGAGGCACACAGCGTCGATCTCGATCGTGAGGGGTTCCTCTGGATTACGGATCGGGCCGATAACATGGTGTACAAGTTTACGATCGATGGGAAACAACTTATGGCGCTCGGCAAAAAGGGAGTGGCCGGCGACAATAACTCTATGGACTTGTTCAACGGCGCCAGCGATATCGCCATTGCCTCGAACGGCGATTTTTTTGTATCCGACGGGCAAGGTGGCAATTCCCGGGTCGTCAAATTCTCGAAGGATGGAAAGTTCATCAAAGCATGGGGCACGAAAGGATCGGAGCACGGGCAATTCGACGTCCCTCATGCGCTGGCGCTCGATTCGAAGGGGCGGTTACTCGTCGTTGACGAGCAGCCGAAAGCGAAGAAACCACGAATTCAAATTTTCGATCAGAATGGAATGTTTATCGAAGAGTGGGCAAACATCGGATTGAAACAGCCAACCGGATTAGCCATCGCCGCAGACGATACCGTCTACCTTGGCGACATGGATGGTAATTCGATCGTGATCGTAAAGAACGGAAAAGTTCAGGATGTGATCGGCACTCTGCAGTCGCGGCCCCACAATGTCGCGTTGGATCCGGCGACCGGTATTATCTATTTCGCGGATCCCATCACGCCTTTATACGCCGGGACCGAAGCTATTGCAGCAGGAGTCAATCGGGCACCTGGCGGCTTTTTCAAGCAAATCATAAGGAAAAAATAACCAATGGACTACCTAACGTGGATTCCGACGAGACGCTGCGTACTTGCTTTACTGATTGTCTTTCCTTTCTTAGTGAATAGTGCATGGAGCCAAACAGGGACGTTCACAAAGATCATTCCTCAAATGGTGATTGGCAGCTTTGATGGCGGAGCGACGAAATACGTCACTGTCATTGAGATCATCGATTGTGACGGTCCCGAACGCCAAGACTGCCGCTTCGATCGACGGCCTGACACCCGGTACCACGTACGCGATTCAGGTACGTGCGTACGGTGCGCTCGGCCATACCGAGTGGAGTGATTCGGCCACGCGTATGGTCATCTAAATGCGGCCACCGCCAATTCCGCAGCAACGGGGAGCATTAACGTAGTTGCGGAATCGGCGCTTTTTTATATCCGGCGGCGGGATTTCTTCAGACGAAGGTGACGGGCCAGCTTAGCGCGTCTCGATAGGAGAGCAACTTCCCTTACGATCGAATCTTGTCAAATGCGTCCACGATCTCGCTACCGGTGGTGAACCACACCCGATCGTGTTGCTTGAAGTACGCAATCGCCTTCTTCAGATACGGCGTACGCCAGGGTTCGCCCATCAGAAATGGGTGCAGCGGAATTCCCATGACGCGGGCGGTTTTCTGGCTATCGGCGTAAAGGGTGTCGAATTGGTCGGTCAGAGCCTTTAGGTATTGGTCGCCGGTGTAGCCCAGACGGTTAATGAGAGACATGTCGTTGATGTCCATGCCGTAGGGAAGGGCGAACATTTTTCCTTTTTTGACCTTCATTGCGAATGGCTGGTCGTCGTTGTTCCAGTCGCCGACGTAGTTGACGCCTTCTTCAGCCAGGATATCCAACGTATTAAACGTCTCGGTAAGTCCGGGGCCCAGCCAGCCGCGCGGACGTTTTCCGCTTGCGCGTTCGATCGTGCGCAGTGTGGTTTGGATCACTTCCTTTTCTTCTTCTAGAGCAAGCCTCGCTAGGTCACGGCTATTCGTCAAGCCGTGGCCCATGAATTCCCAGCCTCTCTTTTTCATTTCTTCAATCGCTTTGGGGAAAACATCACAAACATAGGCGTTCAGGGCCACGGTTGCGCGGATCCCGGCTTCACTGAGCACGTCGGCAATTCTCCACAGCCCTACGCGCATTCCGTAATCGCGCCACGCATAGTTAATGACGTCGGGAACCCGGTTGCTCGGGTTTGGAGATATGGCTGCACCGGCGGGCGAGTCGAATTGCCAAACTTCAACGTTTGGAATGATCCATATAGCGAGCGTTTTTCCTCCGGGCCATGTGAACGGCTTTCGCTCGAAGATGAACGTCTCGTCATAACGGTCCGGTCTTCGGATTGGAGTATTTCTTTTTTCCTGGGCTTGCGCGGCCAGTACTCCCGCTCCAAATATTCCCAAAGTGCTGCCCAAAAACTCGCGACGGTTCGGTTGCTTCGAGCTCATCGTAGCCTCCTATGCTGGACATGGTTTCTGTCATTCTGGGCCCATCCTTATTGGGAAATCAACTCTGGATACATCTGGACGAACTTCTCCGGCAGTTCCGCATTTACGGGAATGTCCAGTTGAGCCCGCATCATCACTGCATTGGCAACGGCCTTTGCGCCCGGGTGGTTGTTAAAGAAGATATAAGCCCGCTGGATATCCTTGTTTTCGAGAACTGATTTGAGTCGGACAACGTATGGCTCGAGCTCTTCAGGTTTATAGAGGTAATCGTATCGCTCGTTGCGGTGTTCATGACGCCACCATTTATCAAATTTGCGTCCGTGAAAGCGGAGGTAGAGCATGCGCGCGCCAGGAATCTGGATATCTTGGCGAATGGAATCATTGAATTTGGGTTCGTCGATGAAGGTTGGAATAGCGCCGATGGATCCCATTTCCTGGAGAACATCGGTCCATGAGCGATGCCGCAACTCGACAGCCTTCGGGTAGTCGCGAAAGATATCGAGCAACGCTTTCAGGCGATCCATCGTTTCCGGCGTGTGTTTAAAGCTTGCGGGAAACTGAAACAACAAACATCCAAGCTTTTCCGCCTCGGCCAGAGGCGCAATGCCGGATTTAAATTCATCAAGCTCCTTGGCAGTCCATCCCGCTTTATTGTGCGTAAACCGCTGCCAAACCTTGACGGTGAATTCGAAATCATCCGGGGTACGTTTCGCCCAGCTTTCAGCCGTCTTCGGGCTGGACGGCCGATAAAACGTGGAATTGATCTCGACGGCGTTGAAGTACCGCGAGTAGAACTTGAGCTCGTCGGTTTTCTTGAGGGGATAAAAAACGCCGGTCCATGACCCGGGGCCGGTACTGGGCGGATAACTCCACCCGCTCGTGCCCACGCGGACAATACCCGTGGGGTCCGAAGGTTCGTCAAAAAGGTTGCTCGTCTTTGAATCTCGTTACGCCTGCTTTTTTCCGGCGGGCTTGAGTGGCTCGACCGGCGAAGGCTTTTGCGGCTTATCTAGGATCATCAATGCAATGAAAGCCGCGCACATGAGGACATCCGCAACGATAACAAACCAAGTGAAATTATCCATAATTCGAGTGTTCCTGGACTCCTATGATAGCGGTCCCAACCTAAATTGTGAAGCCGCCTGGTTCATCGGGATCTTTGACGCCGAGTTCAGAATCACCTTCGGCCAATTCATCCTTACCGACCGGAGTGAAGAAAGCCTCGACCAGTTCTTCCGCTCGAGGTACATCTTCGGCCTTCACAAAAATGCGGACTTCGTCTAGATCGCTCTTTGTAGGCCAGGGATTGGAAACCACGTCGCCTTGAAGGGTACAGTCGATACCGTTATTTTTGAGCATCTCTTCGATCATTTGTGCCTCAGCCGGTCCGCTGACGGCAATCATTTTCAGAGGCTCATTTTCCGGCAGGTCTTTTTCATTCGTCATGCCATTTCCCCTTTGATTAACGGCTTCGTTTCTCACCGATTAGCTCTGCATAGGTTCGACGGACGAAATCTTTTTCCGAATACCCTAATTTTTCTCCGAGCTTCATAATCTCCTCGTCTGACGGACCTTCGACCTCCAAATAATTCCCTGCCTCCGTTTCGTCCACCGAAATATGGAACGCTTCCTTTTCAAAAACGGTCCGGTACTTCGAATATTCGGTTCGAATCTTGAAACCGCTCTCCCGCAAAATGCGGAGCAACATATCTGCGTCTTCGATGCGGCATTCGATCTCTTCGCGATGCTTCAATTTTGAATCCGCCAAAATCGGCCCCTTATACGTGACAGTTTGTACGGATGGAGTCTTGCGGACGCGCAGAAGCTTTCCTGCCTTATGCAAACTGCCAGCGGCATCGTCGAGAAGATAGTTTTTTTCGCGATGTCGGCCGACAGCGATCCGAAAACCTAGTTTCCTTAGTTTCTCTGTGAGGGTCTTCGTATCTTTGACGGGAAACTTGATCTCAATTTCTTCCATGGAGCCGCCTCTCAAACGCACTGAGGACGTCGTCGGAGAAGAGCACGAAGAGAATCCTTTTTAACGACGGCGCTGACTCCTTCCTAAGGAAGGAGACACATTCATCGATCATTGCTTCCGCCGCCAACTCCGGTGGAAAGCCGCCGACACCAGTTCCCAATGCGGGAAACGCGACGCTGCGGATGCCCAACTCCCGCGCGCGCATGAGCGCATTTTTTGTCGCTGTGCGAATTTTGGATTCATCGGTTTGGAGATCCTGCCCCATTACCGCGGCGTGGATGACATGCGTGGCGGGAAGCGAACCACCACCTGTAATGACTGCGTCACCAATCGCGACCGGCCCTTTGGAAACAGCTTCGCGCTCAATCTCAACGCCGCCCGCTCGCTTCAGCGCGCCTGCTACTCCGGAGCCCATCCAAAGATGATTATTGGCGGCGTTCACGACGGCATCCACTTTCGCCTGGCTGATGTCCCCGCGCTCGGTTTCCAGCGACGCTTGCCCGATCGTGACGACCATACTTTGATTATACGCCCGCGTAAATTCTGCTAGAATTCGCCGCTATGCGCAGTCTCCTCGCAATCCTGCTGACCCTATTTATTCCGGTCTCCGCTTGGGCGTGGGGCGAAAAAGGCCACCTGATGATTAATCAGGTTGCGATCGACGCGGCGGCCGCGAAATTGCCGGAATTCATGAATGCGGCCCGCGAACAAATCATTTACAACGGATTCGAGCCCGATCGCTGGCGGCGTGAAGAAAAAAGTCCGATGAATATCGCGCAAGAGGTCGACCACTTTTTTGACTCCGAGAAGTGGGGTGCGATTTCGACAATTCCTTCGGATCGTTACTCGTTTCTCCAACAGCTCGTCGAAAGAAAGGGCGATCTGAAAACTGGTTACGTTCCTTATGCAATCATCGAAAATTACGGCCGCTTGGTTAACGCCTTTCGATTCTGGCGGAGTGCAAAAACACCCAACGAGCGTAAATCGGCCGGCGCCAATGCAATTTATGTTGCCGGCGTGATGGGCCACTATGTCGGGGACGCTTCCCAGCCCATGCATTCGACCATCCATCATCACGGCTGGGCAGCAAGGGTTCCCAACCCGCAACACTTCACGACGGACACTGGCATTCACAGCCGGTATGAATCTGCCTATGTGGACGCCGCCATTGATGCCAGCAGCGTCAGACGCAATGTTCGCGTCCCACAGCGCCTCGCGAACGTTTGGGATTCCATCAAACAATATCTGTCGCAGTCGTTCGCCGAAGTCGTACCGCTGTATGAGCTCGAGAAAGTGGGCGAATTCAATCCGGACAGACCCCGCACCAGAGGCACAGACTTTATCGCCGCGGAACTCTCACGCGCAGGCACGATGCTGGCGGCACTTTGGTATACGGCTTGGCTTGAAAGCGCTGAACCGCCGTCCACGCCAGCCAAGTAAATGATCACTGCGCAAGCGGTTATCCAGAAAAAGAGAGACCGGGAAACACTGACATCATCGGAAATCTCTACTTTCCTGCGCGGTTACATGTCGTTGCAGATTGCGGATTATCAAGTCGCCGCCTGGCTGATGGCGGTCTATCTGAACGGCATGACCACCGACGAAACGCTGACCTTGACGCGTGAAATGCGGGACTCAGGAACGGTTTTGAACTTGTCGTCCATCCCAGGAAAAAAGATCGATAAGCACAGTACCGGAGGCGTTGGAGACAAGACCTCGATGATGGTTACGCCTATTGCGGCGGCTTGCGGTGTGACGGTGCCGATGATCACAGGCCGTGCTCTCGGACACACGGGCGGAACACTCGACAAGCTGGAGTCGATCCCCGGCTTTAATGCGAAACCGTCGCCGGAAAGAATCATCGAGATATTGAAAAGTACCGGCGCCGTCATTATGGGGCAAACAGATGATTTGGCCCCGGCAGACCGGCGGATCTACGCGCTGCGCGACGTGACCGCGACTGTCGAGTCGATTCCATTGATCACGGCAAGTATCTTGAGTAAGAAACTCGCCGAAGGGATCGACGGTCTGGTCATGGACGTAAAGACCGGTTCGGGCGCGTTCATGCCGACCTTGAAGGCGGCAACAAGCCTTTCTCATTCCATCGTCGATGTCTGCCGGGCAATGAAGACGAAGATCGTCGTGTTGATCACCGATATGGAGCAGCCGCTGGGCCGTGCTATCGGAAATGCTCTTGAGATCCGCGAATGCATCGAATTTTTAAATGGCAGAACTCCCGAGGATCTCGAAACGGTGACAATAGCGCTGGCAGCCCACATGATTCGCTTGGGTGGACAGGCTCGCTCGCTTGATCACGCCTCGAAGCTCGCATACGAAGCCGTTTCAAAAGGTGAAGCCGCGAAGCGATTCCGGCACATCATTCGCGCTCAAGGCGGAGACGAGCGTGTTATGGATAACCCGGACCTGCTGCCGCGAGCCGCACACACCGAGGATTTTCGCGCGAAGACATCGGGGTTCGTCGTACGCTGCGACGCGAAACGTCTTGGCCTGGCATCGAATGCTCTTGGCGCGGGACGCTATCGCGTGGAAGATCCCGTTGATCTCGCAGTTGGCATTTACTTAGACAAAAAGGTGGGTGACCGCGTGGTAAAAGGCGATGTGCTTTGCCGGATCCACTGGAATGATGAACAGCGGTTCTCCAGCGCAGTACGGCTGATCGAAGAAGCGTATGAAATCAAGAATCAGCGTCCACGACGGCGCCCGCTAATCCACGCCGTACTTAAAGGACAGAGATGAAATTTGAATACGTAGAACAAGCTAAAAAATACTTGCTCGACAAGATGGGCTCCGAGCCTGAAATCGCGGTCATTATGGGAAGCGGTTTGTCGGCTCTGGATGAGATTCTGTCGGGACCGCAACGCATCCACTACGTATCGATTCCGTATTTTCCTGTCCCCAAGGTCGCGGGCCATCGGGGGCAGGTCGTTTACGGCAAAATCGGCAATCGTCAAATCGTGGTCTTAGAAGGACGCGTGCACTACTACGAAGGCAATACAATGGCGGAGGTCACCTTCTGCACGCGCGTTATCGGCCGGCTTGGGACCAAGATCTTGATCCTCACGAATGCTTCCGGCGCCATCAATCCGAATTTCGCGCGGGGAGATCTGATGATCATTACGGATCACATCAATTTGGTCGGGGCGAATCCGCTGACGGGTCCGAATGAAGACCGTTGGGGGCCGCGGTTTGTCGATCAGACACAGGTCTACGATCCCGAACTTCGTCTGAAGCTCAAAGCTGCCGGCGAATATTGCGGCATCCATATGTGTGAAGGTGTTTACGCCGCAATGCCGGGCCCCACTTACGAAACGCCGGCGGAAATCCGATTTCTCCGCACCATTGGCGCCGATGCGGTCGGAATGTCGACGGTTCCTGAAGCCATTGTAGGCAAACACATGGGCATGAGGGTCGCAGGACTGTCCATGCTGGCCAACGTCGCCGCTGGAATTCTGGGAAAACCTATCGATCATTCCGAAGTGCTCGAGCTGGCCACCCAAATGAATGCCGATCTAGGTACGCTGCTGCAACGGTTCTTCGATACCCATGGATCCTGAACTCATCGCAAAAGCGGCCGCCGCGCGCGAGAATGCTGTCGCTCCATATTCGGGATTCAAAGTAGGGGCCGCACTGGAAACGAAAGACGGACGGGTCTACGCCGGATGCAATATCGAGAATGTCTCTTATGGACTAACCGTCTGCGCCGAACGCGTGGCCTTGTGGAAAGCGCTAAGCGAAGGGGCTCGTGAATTTCGCCAAATCGTGACCGTCACCGATGCTCCTCGGGTAACGCCGCCGTGCGGCGCATGCCGGCAATTGCTGTGGGAGTACTGCGGCGACATCCTCGTGGGCTTGCATTCACTAAGAGGCCTCGACGAAGAACATCGACTCGCGGAGTTGCTCCCTCACCCGTTTGACCGCTTCCAGCTGTAGCGGCGGTCTACGACCGCCGACAGTCCAGCAGCGAGATCGCCGGAGGTCATTTCTTGAGCTGCGCGCTGTCGCGCTTGCGCTTGGCGGACCGCCGCTACAGTCAATTCGGTTTCACGACGCCGATGTAAGGCAGGTTTCGATAGCGCTGCCGGTAATCGAGTCCGTAGCCCACAACAAACTTGTCTGGAATCTCAAAGCCGATGTACTTCAAGCCAATTTCAATGATTCGCCGGGCGCGCCGGTTCAACAGCGCGCAGACTTCGAGCGACTTCGGATTTCGGCTGCCCAGCGTGCGGAGGAGATATTTCAGCGTGAAACCAGTGTCAATGATGTCTTCGATGACAAGGACATCTTTACCGGCGATGTTTTCCTCGAGATCCTTCGTGATTCTGACGACTCCTTCACTGTCCTCTCCGTAACTGGAAATGGACAAGAAGTCCATTGAAAGCGGCAAGTCGATCTGACGCGCCAGATCTGTCGCGAAGAAAACCGAGCCGCGAAGGATGGAAACCAGGACGAGCTGGCGACCCGTATAATCTTTCGTGATTTCCCGCGCAAGTTCCCCGACGCGCGACCGAATCTGTTGCTCGTGGAAGAGGATTTCGAGTATCTCATCGGCCATGGGTTGATCTTGACACAAAATGCCAGAGTGCTAGACTGAAACTAGGTCCCGAGAGATCCGAGTTTCAGTCAAAGTCGGACTCGAGAATATGGAGCAGGCTGCTGTTGACGTACCCTAGAAAAGTACCGAGGTGGCTCGTTACTGAAACGCCGAGCTGGGTAGTGATACCGAGCAGCTGAAGGTGATGGACGCCAGTCCGAAGCCCAAAGCGTCAAGGTGATTCAAGAAAACGTAGATCCGAGATGGACACCCGCCGCACGGCGAAGTTTGGCAAAACGTACGGGTCGCTCGGGGCCTTTATTTGCCGGATCCCCCATTGCCGTTTGATTCCTCGTCACCATTCCCGATCCCGTACTTCCAGATCAGATTCTTGTAATCGCGCTCATAAAGAATTTTGATATTTACGTCCGGATAGAGTTCGCGAAGCATCCGAACTTTGCGGTTCTTTTTTGTGACGAGGCTTTGTTTCATCGTGGTCAATTCGATGAAAAGATCCAGATCCGGCAGATAAAAGTCCGGGGTGAACGCCTTCACGATGTTGTGATTTTCATCCCATTCAATCGGGAACGTTTTGGGCTCGTACTGCCAACGAATCCGGTAAAAATCCATGACGCGCGCAAATTCGCGTTCGCTCTGGTGGGCAAAGTCGGGAAGCTTATCCTCGACGGGTTCAAGATCGGCCATCTGCGCGACGTCCAGTTTCGCCGTTAAGATTTCCTCCCGCAATTGCGCCGGCAGTTCCACAGGCCGCGCTTCAATTCCTTTCGCCTGAGCAGCCCTGACGATGATTTCTACAGCGACTTCATTCGAGAAGTGATCGATGTTCAGAACCAGATCGTAATGGGCGGGATCGCGCCAATCCTTGCCGTAAAGCGTACCGATGAATGTCTCTTTCTCGTGGTCTCGATCGGCAATTATTTTTTCCGCCTTCTGCCGGTCGACCTGAGCCGTTCGCATGACTCGGGCAATCCGATAAGGCAAAGGCGCTACGATTTGAACATGAAGAGAGGCAGCGACTCGGGCAAATAGAAACTGCGCTCCGCTGCCAAGGATCACAACATGGTGCGCCGCTGCAAGTTCTGCGATCGCCGAACGCATCATTTCGTCATATACCCTGCGATTTTTTTTGATTCTGGAAAGCTGCTCGGTCCGGACGGGAAACTGCTGGTCGATCACGATGTCCATCGCCGCTCGATCGATGAGCTGAAAGTTCAAAGCCTCCGCCGTGGCCGTCGCGATTTCGCGGCCGCCGCTGCCGGTCAGACGGGAAATCGTGATAATTGCCATAAGTGCCCAAGTGTTATAGTCAGAAGTTTATGTACCTCGGCCTCGATATTGGGGGCACGACAATCAAAGCGGGTCTGATCGATGAAGAGAATCGTGTACTGGAATCGCGCAAGGTGCCCACAGTCATTGATAATCTCGAGGGCTTCATTTCAAAACTAACAGAAGTGATCTGCGATTTTCAAAAGTCCAGGCCCATCGACGCGGTAGGCATCGGCGTTCCCGGCCTTCGTTCTTCGAAGACGCACGTGATTGCGACCTCCCCGAATATTCCGTGTCTTGCAAATGTCAATTTAGAAAAAATGATGGCGGATCAGGTCCACCTCAGAGTCGTTACCGACAATGACGCCAACGCCGGAGCGTATGCTGAATTCGTTTGTGGTGCCGGGACCGGGCTGCAGCACCTTGCGTATTTGACTCTCGGGACCGGACTCGGATCGGGATTGATCTTAAATGGGAGCCTATACACCGGCGCATCCGGATATGGCGGCGAATTTGGTCACACCGTGATCGATCCGAACGGACGCCTGTGCGCGTGTGGAAAACAAGGCTGCATTGAGACTGTCGCATCCGGTACGGGAATTGTGACGACAGCGAGAGATAAACTCAGAACCGGACGTAACAGCCGGCTAAACGAAATTGCCCCGCCACTAACGGCCGAAAAAATCTACGACGCGGCGGTTCGCGGCGATGAAACGGCGCGCGAGGTGTTTGCCGACACGGGCCATTGGTTTGGCCTCGCGTGCGCGAATCTGATTAATTTGCTGAATCTCGAAATGATAGTTATCGGCGGCGGCGTGATGGCATCGGGAGAGTTTCTACTAGGCAAGGCAATCGAAGTCGCAAGACACTACGCGTTCGCGTCATCGTTCGCCGATTGCCAGATAGTACAATCAAGATTATGGCCGGATGCCGGCATGATTGGAGCAGCACTGTTGGCGCGCGACCGAGCATAATCAAATGCCCCTATCTCATATCCGCAATTTTTCCATCATTGCTCATATCGATCATGGCAAGTCCACACTCGCCGACCGTTTACTCGAATTAACCGGGGCTCTCACAAAGCGTGAGATGTCGGCGCAGGTGCTCGACGCAATGGATTTGGAGCGCGAGCGCGGCATCACGATCAAAGCGAAAGCCGTGCGATTGAATTACCGTTCAAAGGACGGCAATGATTACATCTTGAATTTGATCGATACGCCAGGCCACGTCGACTTCAGTTACGAAGTTTCGCGAAGCCTTGCAGCTTGCGAGGGCGCTCTTCTGGTTGTCGATGCATCTCAAGGAGTAGAGGCGCAGACGCTCGCCAATACCTACCTGGCTCTCGATCATCATCTCGAGATCCTGCCGATCATCAATAAGATCGATCTTCCCGGCGCCGATGTGGGGCGAGCGCGCGAGCAACTGAATTCGATCATCGGAATGAATCCCGAGAATGCCTTGCTCATCAGCGCTAAGTATGGAAATGGCGTGGAGGAAGTTCTCGAATCGATCGTTAAACGAATTCCGGCTCCGAAAGGCGATCCTGATGCCCCCCTGAAAGCTCTCCTCTTCGATTCGTGGTTTGACGTGTATCGCGGCGTCCTTGTGTTGGTGCGTCTCATTGACGGCGAAGTCCATCCAGGAATGAAAATAAGGTTGATGTCCAACGGTCAGGTGTACCCGGTCGAAAGCGTTGGTGTGCTGACTCCCAAAATGAAGGAGGTCGATCGTCTTTTGGCGGGTGAGGTCGGGTACCTGATTGCGAATATCAAGGTCGTTGCCGACACCAAAATCGGGGATACGATCACAGAGCACGACAATCCCACGGCTACGCCGTTTCCAGGCTTTCAGGAAATCAAACCGATGGTTTTCGCCGGGCTCTATCCGGTCGAGCCCAACCAGTATGAAGCCCTGCGGGATGCTCTCGAAAAGCTGCGGCTGAACGACGCCTCATTCTTCTACGAACCGGAGACCTCGACTGCGCTCGGATTTGGTTTCCGATGCGGGTTTCTCGGACTGCTGCACATGGAAATCATTCAGGAGCGCCTCGAGCGGGAATTTGAGCTTTCCTTGATCACGACAGCCCCCGGCGTGCGATACCGGATTACGAGAACCAACGGCGATGTTGAGGAGATCGACAATCCCACAAAATTTCCCGAACCCCAGTTGATCGCCAAGATCGAGGAACCGATCATCACGGCTCTGGTTCTCAGCACGGATGAATTCGTGGGAGCGATTTTGAAACTCGTCGAGGAAAAGCGCGGCGTTCAAAAAGGATTCGAATACGTTGCAGCCGGACGCGTCCTCTTCACCTACGAAATGCCTCTCAACGAGATTGTTTTGGATTTTTACGACCGGTTGAAGTCCGTCTCTCGCGGGTACGCGTCATTTGATTATCACCCGGCCGGTTACCGAGAAGCCGACCTTGTAAGGTTGGATATCTTGGTCAGCGGCGAACCTGTCGACGCTCTCTCCTGGATCGTTCATCGTGATTTCTCCTATGCGCGCGGCAAGGCTCTTGTCGAAAAGATGAAAGAACTCATCCCGCGACAGATGTTTGAGGTCGCAATTCAGGCGGCCATCGGCCATCGGGTCATTGCCAGAGAGACGATTCCCGCCATCCGAAAAAACGTTCTAGCCAAGTGTTATGGCGGGGATATTACTCGCAAACGCAAGCTGTTGGAGAAACAAAAAGAAGGAAAGCGTCGAATGAAACGCGTTGGGAAAGTGGACATCCCCCAAGAAGCTTTTCTCGCAGTCCTGAAAGTTGGGTCGTGAAATTTCGAAATTGGACAAATCCAATTCGAAATTTCGAATTTTCGGATTTGAGATCAGGATTTGTTCAATTTCGAAATTCCCCGAAACCTACAGGGCGAAACTGAGTTGCTTTCTGACCCCCTGTTATAATGGGTATGCCATGAGATCGCAATTACGACGCTACCTGGGTTCGCTGGTCTTCGTGTTCCTGCTCTGCCTGTCCGTCGCAGTCGGCTCGACGGCGGGCGTTCTGTTTGTGTACAACAGTGATTTGCCTCAGGTGAGTTCGCTGGACGACTATCATCCCAGTCTCATTACCGAGGTCTATTCCGATGACGGCCGGGTTATCGGATCATTCGCTCTCGAGCGTCGGATTGTCATCGCCTGGGACCAAATCCCACAGGTCGTCAAAGATGCGATCACCTCTGTCGAAGATCAGAATTTTTACGCGCATTGGGGAATCGACTTTTTCGGCATGGCGCGCGCCGGCATGAAAAATCTGATGGCTGGCCGAGTGGTTGAAGGCGGCAGCACATTGACGCAACAGTTGAGTAAGAACCTCTTCCTGACACCAGAGCGCACTTTCCGCAGGAAGATTCAAGAGGCGATGCTGGCCATTCAGATCGAACGTTACTACACCAAACAGCAGATCCTGACCATGTACTGCAACCTCGTTTATATGGGCAGCGGGCAATATGGCTTTGCGGCGGCGGCTGAATATTATTTCGGCAAAGAACTCAAGGATCTGAACATCGAAGAAGCGGCGATGCTCGCGGCGATTCCCCGCTCGCCACCGAACTATTCACCGATCCTGCATCCGGAAAAGGCGCTCACCCGGCGCAATTACGCTATCGACCGCATGGTGGCCGAGAAGAAGATCACAGTTGCCAGGGGTGAGGAAGCAAAGTTGCATCCGATCAAATTGCTCGAGAAACAGCGCCCGAACGAACTCGCTCCCTATTTTGTGGAAGAACTGCGCCGTTACCTCGAGAAGAAGTACGGTACGTCGGCGGTTCACGAGGGCGGGTTAAAGGTGTATTCCACCCTGAATGTTGAGATGCAGAAAGCCGCCAATGCGGCCACTCGAGCCGGAACCCGCGACTACGACAAACGCCACGGCTGGCGCGGAGCCGATCGCAACCTGATTGACGAAGGCACAGAGGATCTAGAATCCGTGGAGCTTCCGGATTGGAAACTGCCCATCCGTACAAACGATATCGTTCCCGGCATCGTTCTGGATCTAACCAAGAACGGCGGCGCTGCCGTCAAAATTGGCGGGTACCAAGCTGTGCTCACGCCGCAGGACATCGCGTGGACGAACGCGAACGCCGCTTCGGAGATTCTCAAACGCGGCGATGTGGCAATGTTTATGGTTCGCTCGATGAATCCCGCCGAGCGTAAGGTTGAGGTCTCGCTGGAACAGAAGCCCAAAGTCCAGGCAAGTTTCGTTGCGATTCAGCCGCAGACCGGAGAGGTCAAGGCGATGGTCGGCGGATATGACTTCGATGAGAGTAAATTCAACCGCGCTACCCAGGCTATGAGGCAAACTGGTTCTTCATTCAAACCGTTTGTTTATGCCGCGGCCGTTGACAATGGTCTACGGCCAGATGACACGATCGTCGATGCTCCGGTCAGCTTTGGCATATACTCGCCCGGCAACTACGATGGCAAGTTCAAAGGAACGATACCCATTCGCCAGGCGTTTGCAGAATCGCGCAACATACCGGCTGTCAAAACACTGGCGAAACTCGGCGTGCAAAATTTGATTCCATACGTGCGGCGCTTCGGCATTACCTCCAGGATTGAACCCGTGCTGCCGATCGCGTTGGGTGCTGCGGACGTCACTTTGATTGAGATGGTCTCCGCTTATTCGACGTTCCCCAACGATGGCGTACGCGTGGTTCCACAAATGATCTTGCGCGTCACCGATTACGAAGGAAATGTCCTTGAAGAGAATCTGCCGGAACTCCGAGATGTTATCCCGGCCGAAACCGCACGCATTATGGTCGAATTGATGCAGGAGCCCGTGCGCTTCCCAGGTGGAACGTCGACTAAAGCACAAGAGCTGAAACGCCCCGTCGCAGGAAAGACCGGTACGACAAACGATTTCACGGATGCATGGTTCATCGGTTATACGCCATCCCTTGTTGCGGGTACCTGGATTGGCTTCGACGAAAAAGTCACGCTCGGCGACAAGGAAACTGGCGGTAAAGCGGCTCTGCCGATGTGGATCGATTTTATGAGAGAGGTTTACAAGGACAAACCGGTCGAACAATTCGACACGACTCCGAAGGCGATTACGGCGTTGGTGAAATGAGACCCAAGAGCACAGTACTTAGTTTTCTTCTCATGGCGTTCGCGTTGGATTGCTCGGCACAAACGCTTGCTGACGTGGCACGAAAAGAACGCGAGCGCCAGAAGCGAGTTCATAGCCCGGTCGTGGTTGCCACTGGCGCGACGACAACAACCACCGCGTCGAGCGGCTCGACTGCAGCGGCTGTCACATCGTCCACGCCTGCGGGACCAACCGACAACAAGGGACGGGACGAAAAATATTGGCGAGCGCAATTTCAAAAAGCCCGTGATGAGGTGAAGAAAGCGGAAGAGAAGGCTCAGCTTCTGGATTTGAGGCTCAAGGATCTCAACACGCAGCTTCTGCGCCAAAGCGACATTTACGCTCGCGAATACCGGCTCGGCCCGGAAATCGCCGACACTCAGAAGCAACTCGACGAGGCACGCAAGGAAGTCGATCAAGCTAAAAAGAAACTTACCGACCTGGAGGACGAGCTGCGGCGCTCGGGCGGACTGCCCGGCTGGGCGCGGTAGTGCGATATCTCGGAATTGATGGAGGAGGCTCGAAAACCGCTTTCCTCCTCGTTGACGAGTACTACAACGAAATCTGTCATGTCGAGGCCGGTCCTTCGAATTGGCTGTCGGTCGGTGCCGATGCCGCAAAGCACGCTATCACTCAAGGAATATCTCACCTCAGGGAACGCCCAAACATTGTGTGCGCCGGGTTCGCCGGCGCAGCGCGTTCCGACAGCGCCGCCTTTTACAAGCAAGTCCTCGAATCGCTCATTCCCGGAGCTCAGATCATCATCGAAAGTGACGCGTTTATTGCATCGATCGGCGCCATTGGCATAGATCCCGGCATTCTGCTGATTGCCGGTACGGGCTCTATCGTGATTGGGCGCGATAAAAGTCGCAACATGTTCCGAGTCGGCGGTTGGGGGCCGTACTTTGGCGATGAAGGCAGCGGGTTTTGGGTCGGCCGCGAAGCCGTGCGCCAAGCGCTTCGCTCGCTCGACGTGCATACCCCTACAGAGTTTTCGAACCGCATTGCCACCCAGCTTGGTTTGAGGACCATATCGGACGTTGTCGGCGCGTGGGCGTCCGGTAAAATAGGTGTGCCTGATATTGCCGGCCTGTTTCCGGAAGTGGTTTCGATGTACCCGCAGGAGCCTGCCAATCAAATTTTGAATCAAGCCGCATCGCACTTGAGATCCATGGTCGATATTGCATCCGAACGGGTTGGCTTGAGCGACTGCCGGAAATCGCTGAGCGGATCGGTCGCAGTCCACCCCGTTATGCGGCAACTTATCGGATTCGAATTCGAAGAACCGCGCCATTCACCCGAGTGGGGCGCCGTCATTTGGGCCCGCCAACATTTCACTGAGCCGCTCTAGATTCTTGATTCCGTAGATATCCGTCTCGAATTGACGAATCCAGATCGAAGGATACTCGGCAAATCGGCGACGAATTTCTTCAGAATAGATCTGTTCTTGTTTACGGCGCGCCTCGTAAAAGGAGCCATTCAGATTTTCCGGCAGAATCCGATTCACGATGATCCCGCAGACGTTTACGTTCGAATCGCGGAGGGTACCGGCTGCGCGGGCGCTTTCTTCGATTGGCAGCCGTTCGGGAACAAGGACGAGGACAAATCCGGTAAAGTTATGTTGCATCAATCGCGCGCGTACCAGTTCGAGTTTTTCCTTTCGGCGCTCCAACGTTGTCAGGATGGGGTCGGGTTCGCCAGATCCTTCCCTTTCAAGCGTCCGATTCAACGTGATGAGATTTTTCCGCCGTTTCGATAACGCCTCGATCCACGAGCTCATCAGTTCAGGCATACGCAGCAGCCGCATCGTATGTCCTGTGGGAGCCGTATCGAAGATGATCAAGTCGTAAGAGTCGGCGCACCTGACAATCAGGTCACCCATACGATCAAACAGCGCTACCTCCTCGACTCCGGGCATGGTCGATACAAGCTCGATCTGGCGCTCCGCTTCTTTCAAAACCGAAGGACTGAAAAGCTTTGCTATTTGATTCTTGACGGTCTCGATGTACCGGCGAGCCTCAAAATCAGCGTCGATCTCGATACCGATAATTCCCGGATAGACCTCCGCCTCTTCACGGCTGAACAGCCGCTCGAAGATATCCGAAGTCGAGTGCGCTGGGTCGGTCGATACCAGCAGAACACGCTTTCCTGTTTTCGCCGCGGCCAGTGCCAGTGCCGATGCGCACGTCGTCTTGCCCACTCCTCCCTTTCCGCCGAAAAAGAGAATTCGTTTCTTGAGAAGATCGCGCATGCTCAGCAACAAGGAAGAGCGCCGAGCGGGGAATGATCCATGCCCATCCTTCGATGCCAGAGGTGAAATTCTTCGAGGAAGTACGGATAGATTTCCATAAGATAAATCGTGGCCGGATTCGGCAAGCCAACCAGCTCCATGAAGCAAAGCAGCATGAAGAGATCGTTCAAATCCATGAGCTGTTCTCGCAGTCTCTTCTGATAGCCTGCTAGCGCCATGCCATGGAAAAAGTCGGCGATATTTTGGCGGACCTGCGCCCAATCCATGCGCCGATGATAGCACGCTGCAGGAGCGATCTATTGCTTGGGGCAGCCTCAAGCGATAGACCGCTGCTAAAGGATGTGCCACAATTGGTTTTCATGATCAGCAGCGAGTCGGTCGAGAAGGCGTGTTCCGAAGTCGGTGAATATTCCGACGAAATGATGGTTGGGGAGTTCGACCGTTTCTTCCGCGCCCAGCCCGCGATTTGCGATTTCGTCGTGGAATCGACTCACGAAAGCGGTCAGAAGGTTCAAGAACTGTCACTCTTCTTGTCGTATATGATCTTCAAGGCCGTGGAGATGGATACCGCCGGTTCGGTTACAAAAGTGTCGCCGGAAACAATAGAGGCTGGTTATCGCGAAACGGAGTCATGGATGGAGCGCCTCAGCCAGGCTGATGCAACCGAACTCCACGCGTCGATTGCTGCGAGCCTTCAGCACGACACCGAACCCTACTTGCTGCAATACGTGATTTCGGAATTGAACGAGCCGATGGATGACGGCACCGAACTGAACGAAGAGGAGAAGGGCGAAGTCTTCTTCGTCGCCAAAACCGTAATTGAATCGCTAAAAAGTCAATCGAAAGGGAGAATCATTGAAGTCGACTAAAAATCAAAATCTGTGGCTGACCGTTGCCGCAATTGTCGCGTTGGCGGTTATCGCCTGGGTATCATTGCGCGGCACAACCCAGCCCCCGGAAGACGTTGCACAGAACGCTAAAAGTGCCGACGTCATGTCGCCCGCACTTTTCACCGACGCGAAGGCGCGTGCCGCATATCAGGTTGCAAAAGACATTCCGGAAGTCCTGGAACAGCTACCGTGCTTCTGCGGATGCATGATGAATTTCGGCCATAAGAACAATCTGTTTTGCTTCAAGGACCAACACGGTTCCGCATGCGATATCTGTCAGGACATCGCCCTCGATGCGCGGAAAATGCATGATCAGGGAATGCAGATTGCGCAGATTCAGGAGAATATTCGCACCAAATACGCCAAGTATCAGCCGTGAAGCTTGAATTAAAATCCGGCTCTCTCGAGTATCTGGATGTGGGAAGGGGGCGGACTGTCCTTTTGATCCACGCATTCCCTCTGAATCACTGCATGTGGGAGCCGCAACTTTCGGTACTTTCGGCAGAATTTCGACTCCTTGTTCCCGACATCCGTGGTTTTGGCGGCTCACAGCCGCCATCGCCCTGGACCATGGAGACGATCGCCGATGATCTAAACGGATTTTTGGAAAAGATCGACGTCCCGGATTGCGCTTTTGTGGGCGTTTCCGTGGGCGGCTATATTGCGCTTTCCTTCTGGTCGAAATATCCAGGACGCGTCCGCAAACTCGTTCTCGCAAATACGAGGGCTCGCGCCGACACCGAAACCGAGAAGGCAGCTCGAAACGATATGCTTGCCGCGCTCGAACAAAGGGGCACTGCTATTTTGCCCGATCGCATGCTTCCGCGGCTTCTGAAACCGAACTCGCCGCCGGCCGTTGTCAGCAGGGTCCGAAGCATGATTGACGAAGCAAGCGCTCCCGCTGCCATATACGCCGTAATGGCATTGCGCGATCGTCCCGACTCCTCGACATTGCTCCACCGCATCCATTGTCCAACGATGGTTATTTGCGGCGAGGAGGACCTCCTTGTCCACGGCGATGAATCCCGCGCGATGGCGGATGCGATTCGCGGCTCGCGTTTTGTGCGAATACCCAAGTCGGGCCATCTGAGCAATCTCGAAAACCCGGACGAATTCAACCGCGTAGTGCTCGATTTTTTAAGACAGTGAGGGTGCCTTTTTTGGCGGTTTTACTATGCGTTGCGGTTCAGTATGAATTCCGGGATTCGCACGATCGCGTCACGAAATATCGAGGGGGGAAATTCCTCCAGCATATGAATGGCTCGGCTCGCGTACTCCGCAGCCAGCTCTCGGGTGCGGTGTAACCCGTCGGACCGTTCCACGAGCTTCAAAATTTCGGCGCGATCAACGAAGCGAAAATCTCGCTCGTCAAGCACGCTCTGAACCTTTAACGTGTCCTCTTGATTGCCGTTGCGAATCGCAAAAAGCACCGGAAGCGTCATCTTCCCTTCCTTCAAATCGTTCGCGACCGGTTTTCCCAAAACGTCCTTTGTCGACGTGAGGTCCAGCAGATCATCGACGAGTTGGAAGGCCATGCCCAGGCTCTTTCCGATCTCGGCAAGCCGCTCGGCTGAACCATGATTCATACCGGCTGCGATCGCAGGCAGTTTGGTGCATCCCGAAAACAGATACGCGGTTTTTCGTTCCACAATGTCGAGCAACTGCTGTTCTGTGACTTCGGATCTGCCTAGGTAGGTCAGTTGCAACAGTTCACCTTCAACCATTTTTTGTGTGATATCGATCAGCGTGTTCAACACCTCGAGGTTCTTCTCGCCCAAAGCCAACGCAAATGACCTCATGTAAAGCCAATCGCCTGCCAGGACCGTCATCGAGTTTCCCCAGTGTGAATTCGCGGAGGGACGGCCTCGACGCGTATCGGCGGCATCGATGATGTCGTCATGGACCAGAGTCGCGTTGTGAATGAATTCGACAACTGCGGCCAGACGGATTGCCATCGGAGAAACCGCACCCAACATCTTCGCCGTCAGCAGGAGTAATGCGGGCCGGAGCCGCTTGCCGCCGGCGTTCAGGAGGTATTCGCCAATTTCCGAAATCGGCGTGATCTCCGACTGCGTGTATCGCAGAAGTTCCTCTTCAACCAGCGCAAGCTCCGGCGCGATGAGCTGATAAATGTCCTGTGGGTTCATCTCCATACAGCTAGCGCATTTTACGATGATTTGGCGGCAAACAGTCTGTCGAAATTGGCCGACGCTCGCATCGCGAATTCATCTTCAGGCACTCCGCGGAGCTTGGCGATGAAGCGCGCTGTATCAGCCACGAAGCTGGGTTCATTGCGCTTTCCTCGATGTGGAATGGGCGCGAGGTAAGGACAGTCCGTCTCCACGAGAATGCGATCCAGAGGAATCGAGCGCGCAATTTCCGCCAAACTATGCGCGTTAGGAAAAGTCACGATGCCGGAAAAGGAGATATAGAAGCCGATCGCCAATACAAAATCCGCCAGCTCCTTGCCCGACGTGAAGCAGTGGATAACACCACGTCGAGGACTTTCGGCCTTGAGCAGAGCTATGGTGTCGTCATCCGCCTCACGTGTATGGATGATGACCGGCAGGTCTAGTTTGTTCGCTAAAGCGAGCTGGCGGCGGAAGACTGCGCGCTGAATGTCGCGCGGAGAATTGTCGTAGTGATAATCAAGACCCATCTCGCCAATCGCCAAGACTCGAGGATGGCGGGCCAATTGCTCAACCAAATGGTAGTGCCGTTCTTCGACTTTGGAAGCATCGTGGGGATGAACGCCGGCGCTGGTATAAATCCAATCATGCGTCTCAGCGATTGGGATTCCACAACCCATTTGGTCAGGACCGCTTCCGTTTCCAATCGTCAGAATCTTGCGAACGCCTGCGTCCCACGCTCGCTCGAGGACTCCTTCACGGTCGTCGTTGAAGCGCGGGTCATCCAGGTGCGCGTGAGAATCGACAATCATTACTTCAGGCGCGCGCCGTTCTCGACTTCCTCGTGGAACCCGGCAAGGACAGGCTTGTCTTCAGGACCGATCGAGGCAGCCACAATCATGCCGTTCGATTCGAGTCCGCGCAGTTTTCGAGGCTGAAGATTCGCGACAATCACGACCTTCCTCCCGACTAGGGATTCCGGCTTGTAGGCCACCGCAATTCCCGCCAAGATCTGCCGTTTCTCGAACCCAAGATCCACAACCAGCCGAAGCAGCTTGTCGGCGCCTTTCACGCGCTCCGCCTCCAATACGGTGGCTACCCGCAGGTCAATTTTGGAGAAATCCTCAATTGTGATTTGCGGCGCAGTTGTAGGATTTGCAGCGTCTTTCGCCGCCGCTGCGCCTTCGTCCTGTCCGGCAGCCGTTTCCATCTTTTTCATGACCTCCTTTGGATCCAGGCGCGGGAACAACGAGGGACCGCCGCGTATGGTTTTCCCAACCAAATCTTGACTCCAACGAAGCGTACCGAGAGGAACACTGGTAACCTTTCCGTCCAGGCCAAGCTGTTCCCATAGCGTTTGCGCGGTCTTGGGAATCGCAGGAGCGACGAGCGCGGCGATGATTCGCAACGATTCCGCGGCATGGAACAAAACGCTATCGAGCTTCCTTGCTTCCGACGGTTTTTCCGCAATGGCCCAGGGCTCATTTTCCACGATGTACTTGTTCACCCGCGAAATCAGCTCCCAAACATTTTCGAGACCCCGTGAAAAATTGTAGTCATCGAAGTTCGCTCGATGGTTTGCGATGAGCCGCGCGGCAAGTTCGCGAACTTCCGAATCTCCCTTCGCCTCGCCGGGCGCCGGAACACGCCCGGCGCGGTATTTCGAAAGCATGGCGACGGTGCGGCTCAGAAGATTGCCGAGGTCGTTCGCGAGGTCGCTGTTCGCGCGTTGGATGATCGCCTCGAGAGCGAAATTGCAATCTTGTCCGAACACCATTTCACGCAACAGGTAATACCGCAGAAGCTCTGACCCGAAAACCTCATTGAGAACGAAGGGGTCCATCACGTTACCCCGCGATTTCGACATCTTGACATCCTGCGATAACCACCATCCGTGCCCGAACACCGACTTGGGAGTCTCGACTCCTGCCGCCAACAGAAACGCAGGCCAATAAACGGCGTGAAACCGCAGAATGTCTTTGCCTACAAGATGTGTGTCGACTGGCCAGTATTTCGAGAATTTCTTATCGTCTGTTTTGAAACCAATTCCGGTGAGATAGGCGGTCAGCGCATCGAACCACACGTAGAAGACGTGGCTCGGATCATCCGGAAGCGGAATGCCCCACTTCAGCGTCACGCGGCTGATCGAGAGGTCCTTCAAACCGGACTTTACGAACGATATGATTTCATTGCGCCGGCCTTCGGGCCGGATGAAGCTCGGGTTCTTTTCGTACAAATCGAGCAGACGATCCTGGAATGCTGAGAGCTTAAAGAAATAGCTTTCTTCAGAAAACCATTCGGTCGGCCGGCCACAATCGGGACATGCCACGGGCGTTCCCGGGTCGCTTTCCGGAGCATACGCTTCGTCGGAAACGCAGTACCACCCTGAGTACGAACCTTTATATACATAGCCGTTCGCTTTCGCGCGCGTGTAGAGTTCGATGACGCTGGCGTCATGACGCTTTTCTGTTGTCCGGACAAACTCGTCATATTCAATCCCGATCAGCTTCCACAGCTTCAGATACTGTGTGTACACACGATCGGCAAGCTCCAGCGCGGTCGAATTTTGCTTCTTGGCTTCGCGTTCAATCTTTTGCCCGTGCTCGTCAGTTCCACTAAAGAGCTTTACATCAAAACCCATCATGCGCTTGTATCGCGCAATAGTGTCGGCAACGATCGTGGTGTAGGTGCCACCCAAATGGGGCGGCGCGTTCACGTAATAGAGCGGTGTCGTGATGTAAAAAGTGTTCGGCATAGAAATAAGTATAGCGGGATAGGGAATTCTTAGACAGAAACGGCCTGCACAAACATCTCGTAAGGCGAAGGAAATGCGGTCTTCTCTATGCGAAAACCTGATGCGCGAATCATTGCCGCCGCTGCTGGAGGGTTCGGAACAAACCAGCACGTCGAGAATCGCCGCCCAAACTTCCTTCGATAAAACGCATTGAAGGAAAGAGGGGATGTTCCAGATGAGATGATTGCAGTTGTGTCTCTGCCAGGAGACGTCCGTCCAGTTCTTCGGCGATCGAATTATGTTTGGTCGTTATGGTTTGGAGAATCATCAGCCCTGAACAGACGGATCGGATCCGCTCAAGGGCGAGCATCGGATGCTTTAAGTGATACAAGGCTCCCCATGCAGAGAACATAGGATGCCCCACCGCCTCGCCGCATAATCAGTTCCCGGGCCTTCCCCATTTGGATTTGTCCAAACGCCGGATGCGGATTTCGTAGTTGTGAAACCATGGTCCTGGTGCCTTCACGTCACGCGCCAGAGTTTTTCGCGTGGCTCTCGAACCGCGCCTCACCGAGCGCAATAGGCTTGCTCGCGACCGGATCAGGCTGAAATATTCACTCAGCATATGCTTTGTCGAGGTAGGACTTCATCGCGATGGCCTGGACTTGTTTCAAGGGCACGCCAGCCTCGCGGGCAATTCGGGCACAGTCGTCGTACTCGGGAGCGGCATTCACTACTTCTCCGTCCAGCTTCGAGACTTTGATTTTGACCTTTCCGTACTCCGTGTTGACCTCAATGAATTGCCGCTGAAGCGTCGTTCGGTCGACCGGGTGCCGGCGAATGCCGATAGTCGTTGTTTCGCGAAAAATAATTTTTGACAATGCTTCCGAATTTTCGCGAGGCGCCAGGACTTGCAGCAGATGGCCGGGACGACCCTTCTTCATCTGGACGGGAACGGTCAAAACATCTAAAGCGCCCGCCGCAAACAATTTTTCCATAACGTAGCCGAAGTTCTGCGGGGTCATGTCGTCGATATTTGCTTCAATCATGATCACGCTTCCGGAGGAAGGTTCAGGTTGTACTGCGTTTTCTTCGCCAACCATCAAACGAAGGCAATTTGGAAAATCGGCAAATTGCTTCGTGCCCGCGCCATAACCAATGCGATCGGTCGAAAACGGCGGCAATGGGCCAAACCGGTTCACCACCGCCGCAAGAATAGCAGCGCCGGTCGGTGTAACGAGTTCAGTTTGCGCGTGCTTTTGGTAAATCGTGGCGTGGCGGAGCAAGTCTGCCGTCGCAGGCACAGGTACGGGCATGATGCCATGCTGGCAATGAATGAAGCCGGTCCCTACATTGATCGCTGAACACAAAAAACGGTCAATTCCGAGCGCATCGAAACCGATGGCAGTTCCGACGGTGTCGACAATTGAATCGATGGCACCGACTTCATGGAACTCAACGTCATCCGGCGGTACGCTGTGGACCTTTCCTTCGGATATCGCCAGTTTCGTAAAAATATCTGCCGCGAACTGCTTGGCTCCGCCGCTGAGATTGCTCTCACGAATCATCGATAGAATTTCTGAGGCTTTCCGATGAAAGTGCTCGTGTCCCCCATGATGATGCTCGTGTTTGTGATTCTCGCTCGCACCTTCCATCAATACATCGAATTTCATAGCGCTGAGATTCGAGCGCATCACGCGCGACGCCCGCAGTTCGTAGCCGTCGACCGGCAGTTTCTTGAGTTCGGTCTTCAGATAGTCAAAATCGAGCCCCAGGTCCAGGAGCGCACCGATGGTCATATCCCCACTGATTCCGGAGAAACAGTCGAAGTAAAGCGTCTTCATAACAAGAGGGAAATGTTAGCACGTGCTAACATTTCCCCTTATGTTATTGGACCTTCAGGCGCGTCTGCGAGACGCACTCGGTTCTACAATCCGCAGCCAATGGAACATTGATCCGCCCGAAATCGTTCTGAATGAGACTCCTAAAATTGAGTTCGGTGAGCTTGCCACACCGGTTGCATTCGAACTCGCACGCCTGTTGAAGCGTCCGCCGCGCGCTATCGCAGAAGAATTGATCATTCGCCTGGGAAAGATCGATGGTGTGGAGCGGATGGAGCCTGCAGGCGCTGGTTACATCAACTTCTTTCTGGACCGAGCAGCGGTCGTCCGCGGAAGCCGTTTACGCGGATACCCCGGCGATGACGAGAAGATCATCATCGAGCACACCAATATCAATCCCAACAAGGCGGCGCATATCGGCCATCTTCGAAATGCTGCGATCGGCGACACGTTTGTCCGGATACTCAAGGCCGCGGGGCGCAAAGTCGAAGTTCAGAACTATATCGATAACACCGGTGTTCAGGTTGCGGATGTTATCGTCGGCCTGAAACACGTCGAGAAGAAGACACTTGACGACGTTCGCCGGATGATTTCCGACCCTTCGATCAAGTTCGATTATTACTGCTGGGACGTTTACGCGAGAGTCGCTTCCTTCTACGAGGACCAGGATCCGAAATACACGCTGCGCGCTCAGGCACTGAAAGAAATCGAAGAAGGCTCTACGGATACCGAGCGTATGGCCGAATTGGTTTCGATGACGATCGTGCGCCGTCATCTGCGTACGATGTCCCGCATCAATGTACGTTACGATCTACTTCCGCGAGAAAGCGACATCCTCCACCTCAAGTTCTGGGAACGTGCTTTTCGGCAACTCCGTGACAGAGAAGCCATATTCTTCGAAGAAGAGGGTAAAAACGCCGGCTGCTGGGTGATGCGTCTCGACGCAGGGGGTCAAGAGGACGACAAAATCATTGTGCGGTCCAACGGCACCGTAACATACGTAGGCAAGGATATCGCCTATCAATTATGGAAACTCGGACTACTCGATCGAGATTTCCACTACCGCATTTTCGACGCGGAGGCCGACGTATGGATCACCACGTCAGGAGAGGGCACCAAAGATCATCCGGCGTTCGGCCACGGACGGAGCGTCTACAATGTGATCGATGTCCGCCAATCCTATCTGCAGAACATCGTTCGTCAAGGACTACTCGCCTTAGGATACGAAGAACAAGCTCGCCGATCGATTCACTTCTCCTATGAAGTCGTCGCATTAACACCCGCATGCGCCGAGCAATTGGGCGTGGAAATTTCCCCGGAGGACCGCAAGCGTCCTCATATCGAGGTGTCCGGGCGCAAAGGACAAGGCGTCAAGGCCGACGATTTGCTGGATACGCTTGAAATCGAAACCAAGAAAGAAGTCACGCAGCGGAATCCCAAGCTCACGCCAAGCGAAACGGAAACCATTGCGCATCAAATTGCCGTCGGCGCCTTGAGATATTTTTTATTGAAATTTACACGAACGGCGATTATAGCCTTCGATTTCAAAGAAGCATTGAACTTCGATGGCGAAACCGGACCTTACATCCAATACGCCGCCGTCCGGGCCAACAACATCTTGCATAAGGTGCGCGAGACCGATCCTGGATTCGATTTCGGCCGGATCCAGAAAATGCTAAACGACGCGAAACTGGCCGATTTTCTAAATGAGTCGCATGACATCTGGGAACTGGTCTACCTTGCGATGCGTGTCGACGAAATAGGCCATCAAGTTGTCGTCACGCTCGAGCCCGCGGCCCTTGCGAAGTATGCCTTCTCGCTCGCGCAGCGATTCAATTTGTTT
>QHWY01000208.1 GCA_003223875.1 Acidobacteriota bacterium
GCCTCAATCCGGCCGCCGCCGCGTTGAGTAGTGAGGCTCCCGTAGGCGACTCCAATTACCACTCCTTGCAGGTAGGCCTGAACCGGCGCTTCTCTCACGGCGTGCAAAGCCAGCTTTCCTACACCTGGTCGAAGTGCCTGGACGATGCTTCGGGCACGTACGGGTTGGAAGGCGGTATTCCATGGTCCAATCCCTGGAATGGCTCTTTTGATCACGGACGGTGTCTGTTTGACCGGCCCCAGGTCTTTAAACTAAGCGGCGTTTACGCGTTCCCGTTCAAACAGAACATTCTGGTCAAAGGATGGCAAATGAGCGGCGGGCTGCTGGCGCAGAGCGGCTCCCCATGGAATGTCACCGTCGGATTTGACCAGTCCGGAACTGTTGTTGCGAACAGCGAGCGGCCCAACCTGGTGATGCCGGCGAATCAAATCTACACCCACAACATTAACCAATGGGTCAACCCGGCCGCGTTCACGCTGCCGGCGCCGGGTACGTTCGGCAATCTGCAAAGGGACTTTTTGAGTAGTCCACACACCGTAAACATGGACTACGCGGTGATGAAGGATACGCAACTCAAAGAGCAGACGCGCCTTCAGTTCCGCGCGGAGTTCTTCAACCTGTTCAACCACGCAAACTTCGGCCTGCCCAATACGTCTGCGTTTGTTCAGGCTCCGAACGGTGGCGGTACGCCCAACCCGACGTTTGGCAAGGTCACAAACACCACGACGCCGTCTCGTCAGATTCAGTTCGCCTTGAAGCTTCTGTTTTGAACACGGAGCCAGACTGAAGTCGGCTTCTCGGCCAAAGGGCCAAGTCGTCCCCAAAGCTTGACACAGTCTATTCGAAAGTAGTGAGGCGCGCCGGCGCTCGGTCCGATGCCCTTTTGATTTTCCTAGCTCAGGACTATTCCAGCCGGTTTCCGATTGTTGCGCTAAGAAGTAGCCGGCCGAAGGAACCACGTCCCCGGCAACGCCTGTTCGAATTCGGTCGAGGCGGGCTCCTTTTCAAACCATTTGTATTAGAGCCGAATGCAGCGGTCTTTTTCGCGTATTATTTACGTAACTCGACTGCCGAAAAATGGGTGTGTCGGAAGTCCCAGCCCTTTAAGCCTAGGACTTTGAGGATAAGGATACTGCCATGAGAAGAACGTTTCAGACGATTGCGATCCTGTCGGTGGGGATTGTCGCCATGATTGCAGGCGGCCAGAAAGGGCTAGAGGAAACAGCATCAGCTCAGGCTGGCGCCGCCGTGACGCAAATTCCGAAGTTCCGCGCCGAGGGGTCCTGGCCCAAGCTTCCCAGCAAGTGGGTCATGGCCATTGTGTCCAGCACCTGGATTGACGACCAGGATCATCTATGGGTGCTGCAGCGACCGAACACGTTGAGCGCGGAAGAAAAGCCGAAGGCCGCGCCACCGGTGCTGGAATTCGATGCGGAAGGCAACTTCATCCAGGCTTGGGGCGGCCCGGGGGCGGGTTATGACTGGCCGGAGACGGAGCATGGAATTTATATCGATCCGAAAGGCTTTGTCTGGATCGGAGGCAACGGAAACGATGATCAAATCTTGAAGTTCACCAAGGCCGGCAAGTTCGTCATGCAGATCGGTAAAGGCGGTCAGAAGAAGACCAACGCGGACACGAAGAACCTCTGGGAGCCAGCGGACGTATTCGTCTACGCGAAGACGAACGAGCTGTTCGTGGCGGACGGATACGGCAATAAGCGAATCATCGTGTTCGACGCCGACACCGGCGCCTTCAAAAGGATGTGGGGCGCGTTCGGCAGCGTGCCGATGGACGATCCTCCCGCACCTGAGGGCGGGCGGGGACAAGGCCGGGGCACCGACGCCGGGCCACCGCCGCAGCCGATGGGCCCCGATGGGGCCCCGCAGTTCGTGCCGCCGGTGCACGCCGTGAAGGTCTCAACCGACGGCCTGGTGTACGTCGGGGATCGTGGCGGCCGACGCGTTCAGGTATTCACGATCGCCGGTAAGTTCGTCAATCAGGTTTTCATTGGACGGGAATGCCACGCACCGGATTGCGGCAACGGGCAAACCGCGGCCGGCCTCGCGTTCTCCCCAGACCCCGAGCAGCGCTATCTCTACGTGGCGAATCGAAGCCAGGCGCAGATCATGGTTTTCAACCGCAAGACGCTCGAGTTCCTCGATGGATTTGGATCGTGGGGCTCGGGAAAGGGACAATTCGGTACGCTGCACCATTTGTCCGTCGATTCGAAAGGCAATCTGTACACGGCGGAGGTGACGCCGCTGAAGCCCGAGAATAGACGGGTCCAGAAGTTCACCTTCACGGGTTTTGTACCGATGCCGCTGGTGATCAAGAACAAGTAGGGCCAGCGCTGCCAGCGGAATCACCGGAAAGCAGGTGGACAATTCAGCTCGCGAAGTCGGTGTCATAATTTCTGTCCTCTATTCGCGCGAAGTGATAGGGTGTAAGGCACTACGAAGGACATTTGGAACACAAGGCCCTGATCGATTTGGCTGCTTCATGCCGCCAGAATGATTGGGGCTTTCCACAATACGTACCGAAGCCGTCCTGTACCTGGACTCATCTTGAACCGGAAGCCCAAATCGTGACCATGCTCAGATCTCAAGAAATCCTGGCCGGGCTTCGAAGAGACGTAGGCAAGATCTAGCTCGCGTTCTCATTTCCTTATAAGTCGCGATCCCGGAGATTTGCGATAGCTGTGTCGGCTTGTCCGACACGTAAAAGGTAGCTGGCCGTGCTAACCGATCTCCGGCGGACCTGCTGGGTTGAGTTTCCTCTGGCCCCAGGAGACAATTCGGACGTTTTCAGATAATGTGGTTTAAAGGCAAACGAATACGCAAGGCTGCTGCATGAAAAGTGCTAGTCCCCACAAGCATCGCTTCGCCGATTACCTGCGGCCTAAAACGCTGTCGATGCTGGTGCTCGGGTTTTCCTCGGGCCTGCCGTTTCTGCTGGTCGGTAATACCTTCGGCTACTGGTTGCGCGATGAAGGTACTTCGCTAACGGCGATCGGTTTTCTTTCCTGGGTGGGCATTGCGTATTCGTTGAAGTTTCTGTGGGCGCCGGTGATGGACCGCCTCGACCTGCCGCTGTTCTCAAGGTTGGGGCATCGGCGCGGTTGGATGATGTTCGCTCAGATCGTAGTCGGGCTCGCGCTGACCGCGATGGCCGGCATTGGCACGAACATAGGTCTCGGTTGGCTTGGAGCTTTCGCGCTTGTCGTCGCGTTTGCGTCGTCGACACAGGATATCGTGATCGATGCATGGCGAATCGAATCGGCGGAGAGCGGCGAGGAACTGGGCCTGCTCTCCTCCGCCTATCAGTTCGGCTATCGTGTGGCGCTCCTAACGACGGATGCCCTGATGCTGGTCGTGGCCGCGCGCGTGGGCTGGCGACTGTCTTACGGCATTTACGGAGCGCTGATGGGGGTAGGAATGGTCACTACATGGTTCGCTACAGAACCAACGCGCGCCGCCGTGAGTGAGGAAAGGGAACGCGAGGCGCCGCTCTGGACGCCGCGCGGCTTCTTCGACGCCGTGGTGGGGCCGTTCACCGCTTTTTTCCGCGCGCATGGGTGGCTTGCGTTTCTCATGCTGGCGGCTATCAGCCTTTACCGGTTGCCGGATTTCGTAATGGGTCCAATGGCCAATCCGTTTTATCACGACATCGGCCTTTCGAAAGAGATGGTGGGCGCCGTGCGCGGTTCCGTCGGACTTGTCGCTACGTTTGCAGGTATTGCGGCGGGTGGATTCTGCGCCCTGAAGTTCGGATATATGCGCGCGCTCATCGTCGGCGGTCTTTTGCAAGCGGCTGCCGTTGCGGCGTACGCGATCCTCGCTTTTGCGAGTGCGAGCGTGCCAGTCTTCGCGCTCGTCATGGCAGGTGATAATTTCAGCATTAGTTTCGCGGGCGTGGCCCTCGTCGCCTATATGTCAAGTCTGACAAACCTGGGGTACACCGCTACGCAATATGCCCTGTTGAGTTCGACCTATGCCTGGATGGGAAAAATTCTGAAGGGGTTTTCCGGCGCCGCGGTCGAAAGCCTGAGCGCAAGCCACGGCCTCGTGCATGCTTACGGTATCTTCTTCATCGGTTGCGGAGTGATCGGCGTGCCGGCGGTCATTCTGTTCGCAGCATTGGGTTTGTGGCACAAGCGCATTCAATTGGCCCCGGCCACTGCTTGAAGTTTCAACACCAGAGGGTAAGTGCACCTTGAGACCAGTTTTTTCTTTCCAAAAGGTGGGTTTTCTTTCGAGAAATGAAATCGGCGTGCCGATGTTCAGTCCTCGCTCGTGCTGGGCCGTCCCATCTGTCTTCTCGATTTAAGGCGTCGCCCCAGAACAATGCCTATACGGCAACTGGGCGCCGCCTCCGGGAAATAAGCATCCCGAACAGCTCACGATCCACATTCTTATCCCGGCCTACTGTAGCTTCCTAATAAAGTCTCGTGTAACTAAATGAGACCGATCACAGTGTATTGCGGAGCGATTAAGCTCGTGAAAAGGCGGTTTGATTTACCGTGATTGTCACGCTATAAACATCCGTATGAATAAATTCTTGCAAGCCAGCGCTCTTCTTACTCTCGTGCCCGTTTCCGCATTCGCCCACGAGTACCCGCTGCGGTTCACGGCCGGCGCCGGAGCTCGCGGTCTAGTTGTCGCGGGCTATCAGATCACAGCGAGCACTGTTACCGGAACCTGCTCGTACTACACCCTCACGAGCGGCTCGGGAAGAGGTGGCGGTTACCGCACGATCAGGAAGGATTACAACCAGACGTGCACCTGGGATCTCACCGGCAACCTGCTGAGCGTGACGTCCGGCGCTCCCGCCACTCCGCCAGTGCTCTACACGGACGGCACACGAACGATCTATGCCTCGGATGGTAGTTCGACGGCCGGATCGGACAGCGCCCTGCTACCGAATCACGGCTACGTCGACACGCCTAATCCGCACTACACCTGGGGACCGTTCACTGCGCCCACGGGCCCGGCCGCTCAAACTGTCACACTGACACTCGCATCCGATGGCGACTTGCCGCTCGACATCACGTCTGTCACCGAGACCACAGCGCTCGCCCGCTCGCAGATGCTTTCGACCGACTGCGTGGCCGTGCTGGCTCCCGGCTCGTCGTGCTCCATTGCCATCTACTACGACCCGACGCAGCTGGCTTATCCCACCGGGCTGATGTACGACACGCTCACGGTGACGGTAGAATCGAACTCCCCGCAGGCCGCGATCTACAGCTCGCGCTTCACGATCCAAGTGCGTGTGGGAGAAAACGACGATTAGGGAAGTTTTATTGCCGGCAAACCGGACTTTTGACTTCGCTCAGCGGCAAGAGGACGCGATGACGTTCACCGCGGCGGCTTCGGATAGTTCTTGCTAGCGCCTGTCCGTCCGTTCGTCATACGAAAAGATCCATCGGTGTTCGCGCTGAGCATAATCCGTAACATTGCGAACACGCCTGCGGCCCCGCCCTTTGTCGCGCCGTTATTTAGAATAGCCACCCGGGGTTTGAATGCAGCGAACGCCCGTGAACATAAGAAGAGATTGTAGCGCAGGCCTGGTACAAAAACGGACGCAACTCCGCGTTCTACGCTCGATTGCGGCAACAAGCAACCTAAGCCTAATCCATACTAAAATTCAGCGGCTTATACAATCTATGGCAAAAAAACCCAAGGGCCATGCCCTGTTGTCCCGTTCATTTTCGGCGCCGCTCGAGCCCCTGCGCTCCGGCCTGGGCTGGGTTATCGTCCGAGTTCCGCTCGATGTCGCTGCCATCTGGGGTAAGCGCGGGCGACTCCCAGTGAAAGGCGAGATCAACGGGTTTCCCTTTCGCACGTCGTTGTTTCCCACACGCGAGGGGACCCACTTCCTGCTCGTCAACAAACACATGCAGAAGGGCGCTCACGCCAATATCGGCACAACCGCGCTAGTGCGACTCGAACCTGATACAGAAGAACGTAGAGTTGAGATCCCCGTCGAGCTAAAACGAGTGCTCGCCGGCGAACCTGCGTTGCGGCATTGGTTCGACAAACTGAATTACTCGATCAAGAAATGGGTCACTGATTGGGTAGGCGACGTGAAAAGCGCGGACGCGCGCCGACGCCGAGCTGATCGAGTTGCCGAGCAACTCCTCTCCACGATGGAAGCCGAACGTGAACTGCCGCCGATAATGCAACAGGCATTTGTGCGCAATCCTCGAGCGCGCGAGGGCTGGGGCCAAATGTCGCCGACGCGTCGCCGCGGACAGCTGCTGGCGATCTTCTACTATCGCACTCCGGAGTCGCGAGCCAGACGCTTAGCGAAGGCTATCGAGGAAGCCGAAGCCCTGGCCGAGAAGAAATCGGGTAGAGAACAATCTTGATTGAACGTCTTCGGCAGCAACGTAGTATATTCGTTGCTTCTGCGGATATTTGCCGCTCAGGCTAGGGCCGAAAGCCAGCCATCAGGTTGGGTTGACTTTCCGACAAGCCGGTCTCGGACATTGGCGAAATGTCGCGCCGTCGAACCAGGAACTTGCATCCGTTCAAGATGAGATGGGTCCAATTCGCTAAACCTCCACGCCCGATATCGTCATCCACTGGGGCGGATGCGAGAAATAGTCGCTCTGTGTTTAATTGTCAGCCGCCTTTCCTACACCCATAATCGCCGCCGATATTCATGGCTATCACCATTGGGACTCGACTCGGTTCTCACGACATCACTGGCTTGTTGGGTAAAGGCAGGCTGAGCGTGACGCGCATGAGAAGGACGTCGCACATCGGGATAACTCCCAATCAGGGGCATTGGCAGCAAAGAAGATACTGCACCAGGACGAGGACCCATCCTCTCACCAGGTGTGAAGGTCACGCCGTTCATTTGTCCGCCTCAAATATACGGCTTGCGTGTGCTTTTGGTTGATGACCAGCTCGACACGCTTGAAATGCTCAGAGCGGCCTTGGAGCAGCAGTGCCGTGCAGAGGTAAGAACCAGTGCCGAGGTTGTTATCTCAACTCCCGGCACCTACAGCGCTGATCCTGCGCGCAAAGCGCGCTCCGTGATGCCCTCAATCGCGAGCAAGATCCAACGGCTTCCGTCGCTATGCTGAACGAGCCGCCGGGCGTTGAGCAGCATGCGTTTGCGTCCGATGTGCGGAAAATCGAATTCCACCAGAAAATCTTCGAAAGAGTTGTTACGGGGCAAGATCTCTTCGAGTAGCCTGCGGAGTTCAGGAATATTCCATTGGCCGTTGCCGAGATCGTATATGAGACACTTTTCTGTTTCTGCCGCTGTGACCTTGAAGGTTTGATAAAAGGACCGATTGGCCCGACATACGCGCAGGTCCGCGTCTAGCATAAGAAGAGGTTCCCGCACGGTTTCCACGATGTTTTCCGCGAACTCCTGGGCGCGTCTGAGCGTGTCCACATCAATGAACATCATTACGGCCCCGTCAATCTTGTTCTCCAGGGTTTTGTAGGGCCGGATGCGCAAGGAGTACCACCGCCCCTTTCTGTCTTGGACCTCTCGCTCCTTAATACTGACCGTGTCAATCGCTTCCACAAGCAACGCCTCAAGGTCCGGGATAGCAAAGTTGAGTTTGATGTCGCTGATCGGCCGGCCGACGTCAGTCGGAATCAGGTTCAACATTTTCTCTGCCATCGGCGTGAACCTCCGGATGCGCAGGTCGTGCCCGAGCATGACAATGGTCGTCTGAACGCTGCTGAGCAAGTTGACCAGATCGTTGTTGATCCGGCCCAGTTCCAGATTCCGGGTCTGCGATTCGTCGTTGACGGTAGCGAGCTCTTCGTTGGTAGATTGAATCTCTTCTTTGGATGTTTCCAACTCTTCGTTAATACTCTGCAGTTCTTCGTTGGCCGACTGTGCCTCTTCGTTCGCAGATTGCAACTCTTCGTTCGCCGCCTGTTGTTGCTCGATTACGGATTGCAAGTACTCTCGACTGGCGGCCAGTTCCTGCGTCAAGCGGGCGATCTGTTGTTCGGCCGGCGTCTCCTGCGCTTCTGTTGATCCAATCTTACGTTCAGTCGCCGGTTCGTCAGTCTTCGGCCGCGGCCTATCGACCGATTCGGCGCCTTCGAACAGAACCAAAAAGCCGCGTTCTCCCGAGGAGCCTACCTTGACGGGAACTACTTCGACATGGACCTCTCGGTATCCGCCAATGGACTTGACCCGCAAACCCTCTGCCCGAACCGCGCTTTCCTCGTTGCTCGCCTTAGCGACTGCTCCACGTAGCGCAACCAGCAAGCCTTCCCGCGCCATCTTCAAAAGGTTCAAGCTGGCTTTGCCCGGTGCAGGGGCAAGATAAACGCCGGTGTCCCCGCGGAATTGCAAGATTTCCATGTCCGCGTTGATCAAGACTCCGGGCCGGACATACTTCGTTAGAAGGATGCGGTCCGCCTCCTTCTGTAATGTATCGACCACAACCTCGTGGCGCCGGACTCGCAACCCCGAGCCGAACCCTGCTGCAAGGGGTTGTCCGCCAGCTCCCGGTTCGGTGGTCAATCGGCTGGGCCCGGGTTTCTTGCCATAAACCTTGCATTGGGCATCTGCGATCTCAAACAGATCGCGATACGAGCCGATCGTCTCCGAACTTCCCAATACCAGAAAACCTGTCGGTTTGAGCGCATAATGCAGGAGTGGCACGATTTGCTGTTGTAGCAACGGCTCCAGGTAGATAAGCAGGTTGCGGCAACTGATCAGATCGACCCGGGAGAAGGGCGGATCGGAGAGCACGTTGTGTTTGGCAAAGACGCACATGTCGCGGATCGGCTTGGCGATGCGATAGCCGCCGTCCAGTTCGACAAAGAAGTGCCGCAGTCGCTCCGGCGATACGTCGTTCGTTATGCTCTTCGAATACACTCCAGCGCGGGCCGTTTCAATCGCCGTCCGATTGAGGTCTGTGGCGAAAACCTGCACCGGTACATGACTAGGGCTGGATTCTGTGAATTCCACTAAGGTCATGGCGATGGAATAGGCTTCCTCGCCGCTCGAGCAACCCAATACCCACGCGCGTACCGGATCATGTCGCGAGCGATCGTTGAACAACTGGGGAAAGATCTTGGCCTTCAGCAATTCAAAGACTTCCGCGTTGCGAAAGAAGCTGGTCACGCTGATGAGGATGTCGCGGTGCAGAGCCTCCACTTCATCGGGATGCTCTTGAAGGAACCCCGCATAATCCTTCAAACCTTCTATCTTCTGGAGGGCCATGCGGCGCGTGACGCGACGGTACAGGGTGTTCGCCTTGTAGTGGCTGAAGTCAACCTCGCTAGCCTTGCGCAACAGCTCCAAAATCTTCTTTAGGTTGGGGTCGCCAGCAGGGTCCGCGGTATGGACAACAGGCGACACGTAGGGATGCCGCGCAATTCGGACGATCTCTCCGGCGATCTCATCCGGGGGGAGCACGAAATCCACGCAGCCGGCAGCGATGGCGCTGCGAGGCATGCTGTCGTGTTGGGCGGTTTCATTCTGGGCAAACGTGATTCCACCTGCGGCCTTGATCTCCTCCAGCCCCAGCGTACCGTCAGTGGCGGTCCCGGATAAAACCACACCGATCGCTTTGTGGCCCTGGTCCTCTGCCAGGGACCGGAAGAAGTAATCGATGGATCGGTGCAGCCCACTCGATTCCCGCGGCAGGAGTTGCAACGTCCCGCCGCTAATGATCATGTTTCGGCCCGGCGGAATCACAAAGACTCGATTCGGTCTTACGCTTGATTCGTCTCGGACCTCCATGACGGTCATGCGGGTCGAGCGGGACAAGATTTCCGCCAAATTGCTGGCGTGCGTAGGGGCCAGGTGTTGGACAAGGACAAACCCCATGCCGGTATCCACTGGAAGTGCGTGAAGCAACTGCTTGAAAGCTTCCAACCCACCTGCCGAGGCACCGACGCCGACAATTGGGAACGAAGGCTTGCCGGGTTTTTCGCCCGACTCCGACGGAGTCTTCGGAGGAGGCACTACGGGTATCGCCGATTTTCGTTTCCTAGTCACGTTCAAGTGCTCAATGGCAGTAGAACTTGCCAGCGAACCCTGAATTCGCACGATGCTCTTTCCGCATCGATCCAAATCTGGCCCTGAATCAAATATTGTGCTCTTCGTCTGGGAGTAATTCCAAGCCGATAATACTTCCGACCATCACAAAGCTCCTGACCGAAGTAGCTGAAGCTGTAATTCGCAGGCAAAATGTCCACCTGCCGCTTGGCCGGCTTGGAGTGAGTCTCATTCTCCGCTTTGAGGATATTGTCGCACACTCGCTCTCGTATGAGCCTGGAACCTTCGGCGCGCAATACTTGGGACTCGATAGTATCCGGCCGACGAAATGTTGTCCTTACTTCAAGCGTTGCGTCTTCTTCAAATCTCAGATTTGCGGCATGGAAGTTCCGTTGTGCACGGTTGTAGCTTAGATTCCTCTTGGGGACACGGGGCGGACCTTGCCCGCCCCACGTAAGTCAGAAAATTTCTCCTTCCCAGGCTGTTGACCGGAATCTCACATTTGAGATTAGTACATTGGTGGTCCGCCGCCGCCCGGCATCGCAGTAGCTTTTCCCTCGTCAGGAATTTCGGAGATGAGGGCTTCCGTTGTGAGCATCAAGGCCGCGATGGAGGAAGCGTTCTGGAGGGCAGAACGGGTCACCTTGGCCGGATCGAGAATACCGGCAGAGATCATGTCGGTGTAGTCTTCGGTTTCGGCATTGAATCCGAAGTTTGGTTGTTTCGACTCGCGAACTTTGCCCACAACGACCGCACCTTCGTGGCCGGCGTTGGAAACGATCAGCCGGATGGGCTCTTCGAGAGCACGCTTAACTATAGTTACGCCGATCTGCTCGTCGCCTTCGAGTTCCAGCTTTCCAAGAGCCGGAATTGCTCGCAGGAATGCGACTCCACCGCCAGGAACGATACCTTCTTCCACAGCAGCACGGGTCGCATGCATCGCGTCTTCGACGCGCGCCTTCTTCTCCTTCATTTCCGTCTCGGTCGCCGCGCCAACCTTGATGATCGCCACACCGCCAACCAGCTTCGCCAACCGCTCCTGCAGCTTTTCGCGATCGTAGTCGGAAGTCGTCTCTTCGATCTGAACTCGAATCTGTTTCACGCGCCCTTCGATGGCCGCACGCTTACCACCGCCTTCGACGATGGTGGTGTTGTCCTTGTCGATGACGATCTTTTTCGCCGTGCCGAGATCCTCAATCTGGATGTTCTCCAGCTTGATACCAAGATCTTCCGTGATCGAACGGCCCTTGGTGAGGGTTGCGATATCGTCCAGCATCGCCTTGCGGCGATCGCCAAAGCCCGGAGCTTTTACGGCCGCCGCTTGCAGCGTGCCCCGCAGCTTGTTCACCACGAGTGTTGCGAGCGCTTCACCTTCGATGTCTTCAGCAATGATCAACAGGGAGCGCCCCATCTTCGCCACCTGTTCCAGAACCGGCAGAAGGTCTTTCATTGTGCTGATCTTTTTTTCCGCAATCAGAATGAGGCAATTTTCGAGCACGCACTGCATCCGGTCCGGGTCGGTCACAAAGTAAGGCGACAGATAACCACGATCGAACTGCATCCCTTCGACCAAGTCCATCGTGGTATCGAGGGTCTTTGCTTCTTCGACCGTGATGACGCCATCTTTGCCGACTTTCTTCATGGCTTCAGCGATAATGTTGCCGATCGTGGAGTCGTTATTGGCCGAAACCGTAGCCACCTGAGCGATCATTTCGCCGCTTACCGGTTTTGCGAGTTTCTTGATCTGTTCAGTAGCCACTTCAACCGCTTTTTCGATGCCGCGCTTCACGGCCATCGGGTTTGCCCCCGCAGCCACGGTCTTCACGCCCTCGCGGAAGATCGCCTGTGCCAGAACGGTGGCCGTCGTCGTACCGTCACCCGCCACGTCGCTGGTCTTCGATGCGACTTCCTTCAACATCTGGGCGCCCAGATTTTCGAGCGGATCTTTCAGCTCGATTTCCTTCGCTACCGTAACGCCGTCTTTCGTGATCAGCGGCGAACCGAATTTCTTATCGAGAACCACATTGCGGCCCTTCGGCCCCAGCGTGATCTTGACTGCATCCGCAAGGATGTTAACGCCGCGCAAGATTGCCTGGCGTGAATCTTCGCCGTGAACGATCTGTTTCGCCATTTTGTGGCTACCTTTCTTTGTGGCTGCGCCCTATCGGGCTTGCATTCGCAGCCGCTCATGTCTATTTCTTGCCGGCTGCTTTGCCGACGTGGGTCAAAATGCCAACGATCTCGTCTTCGCGTAAGATCAGATAGTCGTGATCCTCAAGCTTGATTTCGGTTCCGGAATATTTTCCAAACAGTATCCGATCCCCCGCTTTCACTTCCAGAGTTGCGACCGAACCGTTCTCGAGGATCTTGCCCGTCCCAACGGCTATGACTTCGCCTTCCTGAGATTTCTCTTTGGCGGTATCCGGGATAATGATTCCCCCTTTTACGTCTCTTGTTCTTCAATGCGCTTTATCAGAACACGATCGCGTAAAGGTCGTACTGCCATCAGTTTTAGATCTCCTTTGCTTTATGCCGAATCGATCTGTACTTAACCATATTAGGTAAATTATTTACGTCAATCAATATCAATCGTATATATTGATGCACTATTATTAGTTAAGTACTGAAAATTGAAAAAGGCGACAATCATCTGGGCGAAAAAATACAAGTGGAATCGGTTCAAAACGATCTTGACGATCCCGATGCTCACGCACACTGTTGTAGCAGGCGCATACACCCACACATCGGAAAATCGTGACGAGGTCATTCGAGTATTCCGAGGAACCGCTCGCAACGGATGTGTTCATCCCGCCGCGCGAGTTTCGGCGAGTCCGGCGACTACCTGGTGAGGTGCCCCTGCCTTTCGGCCTACGCACGCGACATACCTTGCGGAGGTATTGGCGCCGCTTATTCCAGTAAGTCTGCGTTAATCATCGCCGCTGTTCCGGGATCCAGATGAATAGCTGCGCGACGTCAGATCGATTGCAGATCATTCCTCGGTCCCAGCTGGAACGTTTTTGAAGATTCCCGGCTTACTTCTTCTTAGGCTTCTTCTTTTCTTTTTTTGGTTTATCTCCACGAGCCATGCCACTAGTATGCCATCACCAGGCTCCACGCATGGCCTGAATGCGTCTTCGGCGTCCAGCTGGGAACGAGGCGTCCGGGCATTAAATTCACATGGACGCGTAATCGGCAGACGGGAAACTGAGAATCTCGCGGTTCCGGCGGGGGAGGAAGACTGTAACAGGAATATGATGGCAGGGATAACCTATCGTCTTTGTCATATTAGGCTGAAGGGTATAGGAGGATGGCTTTGAGGGGAATTCTAAAGTGGCCGTTGATTGTCGCGGCAATCGTTGTGGTTTTGAGAGTGATCGTGGAACGGGCAGGCGCGCCGGCCGCCGTCAGCAACATGCTCAGTGTCGCAGCATTGACAACCGTACTTGCTCCGCTTTACTTCGCACTTCAGATTGGACTGGCCCGTAAGCCGCGTCCTTATTCGATGCTCATCCAACTCATCTTCATCTACGCGGTATGCGCTCGCGCGATGGTTCTGCCCACGTATTGGGCGGCTCGCATGTTCAACTGGACGGAATCTCGTTTTGCCGGGGTTGACGCACCGAATCCTCTCGTCGGTTTCATCGCGCTTCCTCTTATCACCGCCGCCTTCTGGATCGTCGCGTCGATGGTTACCGGCAGCGCAATCGGGTTCATTACACTCGCTATCGTGCGCTCACGCATGAAAACAACTGGAATTGCAGGCTAGCGCCTACTTGACAATCAGGAACGTGAGAAAGACGACGAGGGTTACTTGGAGTCTCTTGCGATATCTTTTTTCCATGAGGACTTCCCCTGCCGGTCCCTGCTACTTGCCGACCAGGCGCGAAGAGTCTTTTTCGTTTTCACAGATCGCTTCGATCAGCTCCTCATCTGCCATAAGATCCAGGCCTGCAAGTTTGGCGGTCCAAGGTTTCGTGTACGCCTTCGGGTCTTCGACAGTGACTTCCAGATCGATGTGCCCGAAGTTGCGGCGCGTGTAGCGTTCGGTGACGTGCGTGGTTTCGCTTTGGGGGTGCCCGTTCATGTCGAGCCATCCTTGATCATTGAAGCCGTTGGTTTCGACGACCAGGGTTTCGCCCTCCCACCTGCCAACCGAGTAACCGTGGTAAGACGGCTGGCTGGTCTCGGGGAGAGGACGGCCATCCATGAGGATCTGGCGGTATTGATTATATGCCTCGAAGAGAATCGCAACGACTTGAGGCGTCTGGATAATCTTGCGCGGCGTGGCAACCGTATCGAAATCCGTCACACCGTGCCCGAGACAACGCTCGGACGGATGGCCCTTCTGCAGGTTCGCCTTGCGCTGCTCGTAGAGCGATTTTGCCCCGGGCAACATGGGAATCTCAACTCCATCCGCACCCAGGTCCTGAAAATATTTGCCGTTCCGGACCGTCCAGACTCCCGACAGATCCGGTTTGCCATCTGGAGTCTTCGGCGCCGGGGCCGAGAGGTCCGGTTTTCCGTCAGGCGTCCGCGGAATCCCAGGTGTGGGATAGTGCAGCCATTGTGCGGAGAGTGGAACGAAGGCCGAAAGAAGAACGATGAAAGCCGAGATCGATCGAGAAATCGTCATACTAGCCTCCTGAGGCCAAGAGTGTTCTCAGTTTCGCGTCGGTCGAACAGAATTTTGGCATCGATACTAGCACCAAAACGGAATAGCCACAAAGAGGCACAAAAATCACAAAAATGTTATCCATTTCACCCTTTTGTGTTTTTTGTGCCTTTTTGTGGCCCATTTTGCTTTTCTGTGGCGAGAGTGTTTCAATGAAACGGATGGCTCTGAGAGGATTTCGCGGCGGTTATGCCTTCACAGCGGTCGCGGCCGCTTTATTGCTCATTCCGTTATCTCTTAAACCTGCGGATACTCTTCCCGCCCAAATCCCGGATGCCGCCTTCTGGCGGATGGTGACCGACTTCTCCGAAGAAGCCGGCCCCTTTCGGTTCCAATACATGTCCAATGAACGCGAGTTTGCCGCCCTCATCCCCGAGTTGAAAAAATCGACGAAGCCTGGCGGAGTCTATCTTGGTGTCGGCCCTGAGCAGAATTTTAGTTATATCGCCGCGCTTCGGCCGCGAATAGCGTTCATCTTTGATATCCGGCGCGAAAACATGCTGGAGCACCTCATCTACAAGGCACTCTTTGAAATGTCACCCAATCGCGCTGAGTTTATTTCGCGATTGTTTTCACGAGGGACCCCCGCCGGTTTGAGCGATAAGTCGACTGCCAGTGAATTGTTCCAGGCATTTGGCCGAGTCCCGCGAGACGCTCAGTTGTTCACTCAAAATCTGCAAGCGATGAAGGACCACCTGATGAAGGACCGGCGGTTCTTGCTCACGCGGCAGGACCAATCGGTGAGCGACGGTGTCTACCGGACTTTCTTTGATGCGGGCCCAGGCATTCCATATCCAGGCAGGAATTTCGGTGGATTCTTCTATGGCGGGAGCTATGCAGACTTAATGACGGCAACCGACGATGACGGACAGCCCAGAAGCTACCTCGCCAGCGAAGACAATTTCCAGTTTCTGCGTGAGATGCACAGACAAAATCTCATTGTGCCTTTGGTTGGAGATTTCGCGGGTACAAAAGCCATTAGAGCTGCCGCAGGTTATCTCAAGGAACACCAAGCCACGGTGACAACGTTCTATACGTCCAATGTCGAACAATACCTGTTTGAGCAGGCGGACGATTGGCAGCGCTTTTACACGAATCTTGCAACTCTGCCTCTGGACTCTTCCAGCACATTGATTCGCAGTTCTCACTTCGCGCCTGCAGGAGCAAGGCTACGGCGCGTTCCAAGCAATTACGTGATGTTGCGTTCTTCGATCGCCGATCTGGTGAAAGCCTTTAAGGAAGGACGTATTCAGAATTATTACAACGCGATTCAGATGTCGCACGAATAGAGATCTGGCGATCTCTCCCCCGAATCACCTGCATGTCTCAGCCAACTGCTGCACGGCCACGAGGTTCAATCGTTTTTCGTTCGGAGCTGTGATCAGAAGGCCTTTGACTAGAAGCTTACGACCATCCTGGAGCTGGCCCGACGCATTCGCAACTTCCGGCCGCGTGAACTCGGCGCGGCGCGGATCACTCAGCAGGTCTTCTTTCGTAAGAAAATCCAGAGTGCCCAGGAGCTTGTACTGGTTATTGCTCAAAGGTTTATTTTTGGCTTCCTCAATTTCTTTCGCGCTCATGAACAGTACTTTGGATTCGACGCCATTCGTTGCCTTCGTCAGCATCCAGGTACCGTCAGGCAAATGGCTGGCACATCCCACGACGCTCACAAGAGGAACCTTCGGCTTCGATAAATCGCTTCCCTGTTGCTGGGCGCGGATGCCGGTCGTCATCCCGAACACAAAAAGGGCAAACACCCCGAAAACTCTACGTCCTTTCATGAAGCCTCACTTAATAGCCGCCGGTTTTGCTTTTTCATTCTTTGTATACCACGTTGTTCCCCAGTTCCGGTACTCGCCTTTATCAACCGCGATCTCGGTCGTCACGCGGTAGGAGAAAGGCGACGTTAGATAGTACCTTCCTTTCAGCTGTATCCGCGAACCGTTGTGCTCAAACGGTGGAGTTTCGAAGTACAGACTGCAAGTTCCCCCGAGATCGCAGCCAAGATTTCCGCTTTTAAGCAATGCTATTCCCCTGGTGATCTCGTATCTCATGTAAGACTGGCCGGCGAAGCTGTCTTGGTAAGTAATGATGCCTTTTCCAGTAAACGGACCTTCAGGCCCTTCCCCTTTTATCGAGATGTCCCAAAAGCGGCCATCCAAAACGTTTCTGATAGTTTCCGACCCCGAGGTTGGTCCACCAGCGCCAAGTGGGCTCTCCGACATGTTCGACTCGAAGGTCCATTCACCAACGAAATAATCCATGTTGAACTTCGGCTGCGCGTCGGTTACATCCGTGAGAATGGCTCCCTGTGTCGCCCCTGGCTGTACCTCCTTCCGCTGCCGCTCCTCTCGCCGAGTTGTGGCTGGTCGGCCACCACCTTGGGACTGAGTGCCAGCTTGAAGCTCGGCCCAGGCAGAAACACTGAATAGCGAACAAGAGACGAGCGATAACAACATAAACGCTGACCTCATTACAGTCCTCCGTACCGAATGCATCAAAAAAGAAAGGGCCGAGCTCTGGCCCAGCCCCTCCGAGAATTACGATAACGTATTCCCCTCCTTGCAGAGGAGGGTGGATGCGCCGAAGGCGCAGACGGGGAGGCGCGAAGCGCGAGGCCGATAGGGCGAAGCCTTAATAGAGGACCGGCGAAACGTCTCGCCGAACTGACCACCCCGGCGCTTCGCGCCACCCCTCCTCTGCGAGCAGGGGAATACCGTCGCTGCTTATCGCCGCCCGCCGGTCGTCTGCGGGTTCGCCGTCTGCTTGATCAACCGAAGATCTCGTTTGTCGACCGAGATATCTATAAATCCACTGTACATCTCGTCCCAACTCTGCTCGGACCAGTAGACCTCCTTCTGCGGCGCAGGATTCCACTTGTTCGCCGGCGAGTTATCGTAGGACCCGATCGTCTTGATCGTACTCCCCGCAGGTATCTTCAACGGCTCTTTCAACTCGTAGAAGATCTGCCAGTTGAAGTCGTAATTCGGGACGCTCAGCAGCACTTCTTCGCGGCCATCCGGGTAGGTTAGCAGGTACGTCATCTCCTTGCCGCGCGTGTGCATGTGCGGCCACAGGACATACAGCGTTACGTCGTCCTGAAAGACCCGGATTCCGGTAATCGCCCAATTTTTCGCATTCGGCGGAATGACCGGGAGCGCCGGAAAACCGGTGTTTCCAACTCCGGCGGTGCGAACAGGCGTAAATTCGGAGTCGACCAACTGCTTCCCTAGGACGATATGCGTCAGGTTACCGGTGCTGATTTCAACGATTTCATGTGTCATTTCTTTCTGGAACCAAAACCCTACCCGCGTCTTGTCCACTAGCGGCTTGCCGATCGGCGTGTAATGCATTCCCCACGCAATGTACCCCTCAGTGGGGATGCGTTTGCCTGCTCCGTCACGAAATTGCTGGAAGTTGCCTCCTGGAACGTAACAGCAGAATCTGGTTCCTACCTCGGTTCTGCGGCGCACCGTCACGCCCGCATCCGTTGGTTCACCTTCGCCCGCTGCCACTTCGTTGGCATCACCCTGGAAACCGACGGACTTCCCGGTCTTCGCATCTAGTAACGCTCCGGCAACGATCGGCCCGCCAGGCCATGCTTCGCCTCGTCCAACCTTTTGCCCAGGTGCCAGAGGCACAATGCCGAAACTCGCATGATGCACGGCCGGCATCACCCCAGGCAGAATCTGAATGGCTTCAAGAAAGTGTTCTTTCTGTTTGAGCTCCGGTGGAAGCTCCTGGTAGATGGTGAAATTCGGGAGCTCTCCCAGGGCCGGAACGTTAAACGGTTCCGCCATCTCGAGGATATAATCGGGCGGTCGCCCAGACGGATGGCTCCAGCCGTCGTGGAAGACCGGCAGCTCAGCCGTCAACGCAGTATCACCTTCGGGAGCGCCACCATCAACCCAATCGACGATGGTCTTGATCTGCTCCGGAGCCAGGCGCCGATCATTGCGAAACTTCCCAAACCTCCCATCCGCACGCCACGGCGGCATCTCCCCTTTTATAACTTTTTCTTTAATGGCCCGCGCCCAGGGACGCACCTCTTTGTAAGACATCAGCGTCATTGGCGCTACCTGGTTGGGCCGATGGCAAATCACGCAGTTGTTGAACAAAATCGCCGCCACATCTTTGTTAAACGTCGGGGCGGTACCGGCGGCGGACTCGGCGGCCATGCTTAGGCTTGTAGCCATCGCAATGGTCAAAACCGCTGCACTGACGATCAATGGCGCGGATTTCATGTGGGCTCCTTATTGTCGGTCAGTTATGCTTTGCTGGTTATCCTTATGCATGCTAACGCACATCCGCTGGGGCGGCAATGAATTCTTCTCTCCTCGCTTCCTTCACTGGCTCACCAATCGTGCTAGCATTAGTTGCGGCTAGATCCAGGGGAAAACATTATGCGTACTGCAAAACGGAGTGTCACTTGCGCGCTTGCTGTCTTGGCCTTCATGAGCGCTGCCGATGCGCAGACTGTTCAGCCTGCACCAGATTCGATCGAAGGTCATCTTGCGGCCGGCAAGAACGCCGCAGGAGGTCGCGACGACACTCCTGATTTCTACGGGTTGGTCACCGCAATCTGCGTGGCGCCGCTGAACGCCCCTCCTCGGCCAGACGCTCCGGCGCCTAGAATGAACCCCAATCGGGCAAGCGCATATCTCGAGCCGAAAAAGGCTTTTGACGACCTATATTGGATGGGCACGCCTTCCCGTTCGACGTGGGCGCTGACCACCAGCGACGGAATCATTCTTTACGACACACAGGGTGTGTATGACGCGGAAGATGTCATTGTCGGCGGCCTGAAAAAGCTTGGCCTCGATCCCGCCAAGGTGAAATACGTCATTGTTTCCCATGCCCATCAAAACGAAGTCGGCGGCACGAAACTGATGCAAGAACGTTATGGTGCGCATATCGTGATGGGAGCGGGCGATTGGGCTCTGGTCGATCAATCGGTCAATGGTTTTCCGAAAGGAAAGCCGAAGCATGACATTGTCGCCACCGACGGCATGAAGATCACGCTCGGCGGCCGAATGGTTACCATTTATTTGACGCCCGGCCACACGCCTGGGGCGATTTCCGGAATCTTCCAGGTGCATGACCACGGCAAGCCGCTGACCGTCGCCTATTCAGGCGGCACCGAATTCAATTTCGTGAACGACGTACCCCATTTTGACACCTACCTCGCTTCAGTGCGGAGATTTGCAGCGATCGCGGCTGCCGCCGGCGCCACCGTCATCATGGGAAATCAATCTCAGTTTGACAGTGCGGCTCCTAAGCTCAGGATGCTGGCCGATCGGCGGCCCGGCGAGGCGCATCCCCTCGACGTCGGTGCCGCTGCAGTGGCGCGCTATTTCAAAATTGAAGAGGAATGCGCGCAAGCCGTGCGCCTCGAGCTGCTCGCCCAGCAGCATGATGCCACCCAACGGGGTCGCTAGAAGTACAGGTAGTGACTCAGTTTGAAAATTGCGGGGGCCCAACTGTAGCGGCGCTCTATTGAGCGCCGACAGTGCAGCAGTTTAGACATCGCCGGCGGTCATAGACGTCATAGACCGCCGCTTCTACAGATGAAACTGAGTCACCACCGAAGTACACCATGAATTGACGCGATCCGGGAAGTGTGATATCCCTCGGGCAATTCACCAAGCTAGATTGAATGCGGCGAGACATCTTGGCGATCAAAAGACGAGTCCATCGGATTTAAGGAGACGGATTTCATGATGAGATTACGGTTTTGGGTATTCATTATTGTGGTGTTGGTAATTTTGGGGATTTCCTTGGGAAGAACGGAGGCCCAAAGCTCATCGGCCGCCACACTCACGGGACGTGTGAGTTCGCAAGAGGAAGGCGCGATGGAAGGCGTGCTGGTGAGCGCCAAACGGACAGGCTCGAAAATAACAGTTACGGTCGCTAGCAACGAGCACGGTGAATACAGCTTCCCTCGCAACCGGTTGGAGCCCGGCCAGTATTCCATTCGCATTCGTGCCGTCGGCTATGAACTGGAGGATCCACGACCCGTCGAAGTCAACGCAGAGAAAAGCACCACACTCGACTTGAAGCTACGTAAGACCCAGGACGTTTCGAGGCAACTCTCCAACGGAGAGTGGCTGATGAGCATGACGGGAACGGAAGAACAGAAACAAAATTTTCTCGGTTGTACCACCTGCCATACGCTGGAGCGAATCGTGCGTTCCCAACACGATGCGGCCGAATGGATCCAAGTCTGGCGCCGCATGACCGAGTATGCGCAGGGCAGCACACCCGCGCGCCCGCAAAGGCGGCCGAGTGGCGGACGGGGCGGGTCCGGCGGGGACATGGAGCCCAGTCTCGCGCAGCAGAATCGCCTGGCGAAGACGGCCGAATATGCCGCCACCATCAATTTATCGGGGTCTTCCAAATGGCCCTACGAACTGAAGACCTTGCCGCGGCCCAAAGGGAAAGCGACAAAAGTCATTATCACGGAATACGATCTGCCGCGTCCGGAAGCGTTGCCGCATGACGCGGTAGCCGACTCGCAAGGAAATGTGTGGTATTCCGATTTTGGCTCGCAGTTCTTGGGCAAGCTGGATCCGAAGACCGGCAAAATCATCGAATATGCCGTACCCCTGATGCATTCCGAAGAGCCGAAGGGAGCGCTCGATATCGGTGTAGATCCCGAAGGCAAGATCTGGATGGGAATGATGTACCAGGGCGTAATTGCGCGGTTTGATCCAAACACGGAGAAGTTCGACACCTGGAAATCTCCGAAGTTCGGCCAAGGCGATGCGGCGCGAACCGCTATGGTGACACCAACCCGTCTAAACGTGGACGGTAAGGTGTGGGTCGGCGCCGATGACGAATACCAAGTCGACTTGAAAACCGGTCAATGGACCGCCATCGATTACAAACGCGATATTCCCAAAGATTCACCGCTCGCGAAGCTCAGCTTCGGATCCTACGGGGTCGCGGTGGATTCGAAGAACAACTTTTACGGCTTGAACCTCGGCGGCGAATTCGTCACAAGGGTGAACGCGGAAACGATGACAGCCACACCGTTCCGCACTCCCACCCCGAATTCAGGCCCGCGCCGCGGACACATGGATGATCAAGACAGGCTATGGTTTGCGGAATTTCGCGGCAATAAGATCGGGATGTTCGAGACCAAGACGGAAAAGTTCATGGAGTACGCCATACCGGCTCCTTGGACCAACCCCTATGACGCCGTCTTAGACAAGACCGGGTATGCGTGGACTGGCGGAATGTCGAATGATCACATTGTACGAATGAATACCAAGACGGGAGAAACAACCGAATATCTTCTTCCGCGCATGACCAATGTGCGCCGTGTGAATATCGACAATTCGACCAACCCGCCCACCTTCTGGGTCGGAAATAATCTTGGGTCTTCAATTATTAAACTCGAACCGCTGGAACCCTAGGCGGTGAAGTAATGGTGTGCCTGGCGCTGCTTCCCCAAAGGACCGTCTGATGCAGCCGAATTGATCAGCCCGCTAAAGTGGAGGACGTCCCAAGTGATGACGGGTCGCGGACTGGTACGCATGCGCGAGCAAGAGAATCTCCGAGACGCCGAAGATCTTGCCGGTGCGCAGCCCTCGGCTGAACGGCAAATCGGTCCGACCGTATCCTGAGTCCAGGCCAGTACCATTGCGCCGTGACGACTCACGCGACCAAACGTCGGCCGCAGACCCGTGACTCCGTTTCGAGTGGATGGGGTTGATGATCGAGCCGCCAGTGTCTGTGCCGATCGAGAAGCCTACGAGTCCATTCGAGAAAACGACGCCGGGTTAGAGCAAGTGCTCGTTCATTCAAATGTGTCTCCAAGGAAACGTCAGCGTGCCTTCGTCTCGGTGGACGCACTTGGGTTGACTTTCACGTCCATCTCGTAGGTCGAGAACAAGGCCGAGTCACTGGCAATCGCACGAATCCGGTAGTTACCGGGTGCGCTGAAAGTTACTTTCGTCTCTGCTATGAGCGGTTTTCCGTAAACAGGAGGGCTGACTTCCGGATTGAATTGTAC
>QHWY01000209.1 GCA_003223875.1 Acidobacteriota bacterium
ATTTTCCTCGCACACCTGTTCGTAGAGTTTCCATGTCGGATGGAGCTTCATTGAGAAATCCTGTGACCATGGCCTGGTAAATATCTTCGGATCGTCGATCGTGATTTGATACGAAGCGGTCATGGGATCGGTGTACTGAATGCGCTCGATCGTGTGGAGCGCGTCACTGTGAAAACGGGTCGCCGGATTGGTCGTAGCGTCGAGGGTCCATTCCCGGAGCCCGATCGTATCGATTACCAGTGTGTCTCCCTCCCAGTGCCCGACCGGATCGCCCATAAACGTCAGCTCGACATCCTTCGGGTGGGGCCGTCCGTCCGTGGGCACAACGCGAAAGAAATGCATGTACTCGTAGAGGATTACGACGACACTGGGAAACTGGAGAATCTGTGTGGCATAGGGGGCCAGCACTTCGCGCGGATGCCCGTCCGGCAGGCACTTCGCTGTTGGATCATCGTGCAGAACATCGCCGGTCGGTTTTTGCATGAATAGAGCCTCGCCCCCCGGTTTGAAAGGAGCAAAGTTTTTAGGATCAAAATTGGAAACTCTGGGAGTGTCGGTATCATTAGGGCCAACCCGGTGAGTGAATCCGGGTCCCGCCCACACACCTGTGAAATCCGGTTTCGCATCGGCAGTGCGTGGAATGGACCGACGCGCCGGAACGGACTGGGCAGGGAGCTGTTGTCCCAGCGCAAGCAACGACCCGACGAGTAAACAAATCTTCCTCATATCGAACTCACCGAGTGCTCTGAATTATTGGGGGACGACATCCTCAGCGGCGCCTGCAAAGACTTTGCGTCCATCCGCAAAGGTGACGTTGCCTCCCGAGGCATTATTGGAGCCATCCTTCGCACGAAAGCCTTCGACCTTCACAGTGTCACCGGGTTTCAAGACGTCTCTTGTAATTCCGCGCCGCTGCAACATGCCCGGAGGACCACCGGAGAAGCCCCATGTGGTGACCTTTCCGCTGTCGTCCTTCACATCCACGTAGAACCATATATGCGGATTGGTCCACTCGACTTTTTTCACAATACCGGTCACTTTGATGGGTTTAGTAGCGTCGTATTCCGCCTGAAAAGCGTGGTGCGCGAATACGGCAATCGATGAGAGCAAGAGCACGCCCGCCGCAAACACGGCAAACCTTGTTTTCATTCCAACCTCCGCTGAATTCCACTCGGTCTTTTTCGCGAACTTCCGGATTAATCTACCTGTTACTTCGGCTTTTTGTAAAGCTTGATGCGGGAAACCACTCGGGCACAATACAAGGGCGTGAGGTCTTGCTGAACAGACTTGTACTTATGGTGAGCCGGCGCCCGCGTTCGCCTCATCAGAACAGGAAACATTTTCGCTTTGTGAGATGATCTGCCGGGTATGCCATCGCCCGCATCGTGCCTGCCGTTTTGGAGCTTGATCCCGTTCCTGCTGATGCTCGTGTCTATTGCCGTCTTGCCGATGGCCATTCCAGAGTGGTGGAAGAGCAATCGTAACAAGATCATTCTGAGCCTCGCGCTTTCCCTTCCGGTGCTTGCTGTTGTATTGCCATGCGAGCCGCGGCTGATGTGGCATTCCGTCGTAGACTATTTCTCGTTCTTGACTTTATTGGCTTCGCTATTCGTGATAGCCGGTGGGATTTACGTGAAGGGCGAATTCGCCGGCACGCCGGTGGTCAACACGGTCTTCCTGGGAGTCGGAGCAGTCCTTGCGAATGTGATCGGTACGACCGGCGCCTCCATGCTCTTGATTCGGCCGTTCCTACGTGCCAACCATTTAAGGCAGCATCGATCCCATCTCATCGTTTTCTTTATATTTATCGTATGCAACACTGCGGGACTTCTGACACCACTGGGTCCTCCCTTATTTCTTGGGTTTTTGCGCGGGGTGCCTTTTCACTGGACGCTGCGCTTATTCCCAGAGTGGGTATTGGTCGTGGGAGCGCTTCTGATCCTGTTCAATATTTATGACGAGTCGGTCTTTACGAGAGAAGAGGTCGAAACCCATCGGGCTCTTGCTGAAATTGTGCAGGCGCGACATCCCCTTCGCATCGAAGGTGCAATCAATTGTTTTTATCTGCTGGGCGTCATGGGCGCGGTCATCTTCAGCGGATACTTCGGTTGGCCCAGAGGAATTCAAGAGAGCCTCATGATCACCATGGCCGTGCTCTCCTGGTACACGACACCACGGGCAATCCACCGCGCCAACCATTTTCATTTTCATCCGATTGTTGAGGTGGCCGCGCTATTTCTCGGTATTTTCGTCACGATGGCTCCCGCCTTGGAGATACTCAACTCACGCGCGTCGGCTTTTAACTTGAAAGCTCCCTGGCATTTCTTCTGGATGTCTGGTCTCCTGTCCAGTCTTCTCGACAACGCTCCGACATACATGACGTTTACCGCAATGGCGTCGGGACTGGTTGGTGGGAGCGCCGAGAGTCTAAGTCCGCTATTGCAATCAGGACTCGGACAATCGTTGTTGGCGGCGATCTCGTGTGGATCCGTGTTTATGGGAGCCGCTACCTATATTGGCAACGGACCGAACTTCATGGTGAAAAGCATCGCGGAAAGACAAGGCATCCAGATGCCGTCGTTTGGTGGATATATGCTGTACTCGGGCCTCATCCTGATTCCCTTGCTTATTCTAGTGACGTTTGTCTTCTTTCGAACTTGAGGGCCGTTTCGGGTGTGAAAACCTTCCCTTGTCATGCACTTAATGCCACAATGCGTCGATGAAACTGATCCAATGCATTATCCGGCCGGAGAAGCTCAACGATCTGGTTGCGCGGCTCGAGGGACTGACATCAGGTCTCACCGTTTCCGACATCCGCGGGCATGGTCATCAGAAAGGACAACCTGCTGTTTATCGCGGTCTGGAATACCAAGTATCGTTGCTGCCCAAGACGATGGTCGAGATTGTCGCCGACGAGAGCCGGGTTGACGACATTATTAAAGTGGTCAGCGAGACAGCGAGGACCGGACAAATCGGTGATGGCCGGATTTTCATCTTGGACGTAGATCAGTCTTATCACATTCGTACCGGCTCGATGGACTAGCCGCGCGTAATTGTAAAATCCGACAAAAATGTATGGACAGAGCATTAAAATTCCGTTATAAGAACCATACTCGATACAACGAAGTGTCGGGCTGAAAGACTACGAAGTCTTCGATCCGGGTTCCGGGTTGAGGGCTTTTTCTGTTTTGGGCTCGAATTATCTTTCGGACATCGCCGTCCGGCCGTCTGGACATTGCCGTCCTCGATTTCGCGATCATAAAATCAAAAGGAGAAGGACATGTCATCGAACGAAAAACCAACCACGAGGCCCACATTGGGTCTGGGCGGTCTGACAATAAACGCAATGGCGCTGATCGCGCCTGGCGCATTTCTGTGGCTCACGTTTTTCATTCAATCTTCCTATGGCGCGCCGATGGCTGCACAAGGCATGTGGTTCGGAATTTTCGCGGCGTTGCTATTGTGTTTGGCCACGGCCATTGCTTACGCGGAACTATCGAAGCTCTATCCGGGAGCGGGTTCCTCGTATTTCTTCGCCGAGCAGGCGTTTCTCAGTAAGACAAAAGCGTACAGATTCGCACGAATCGCGAAATTCATGGTGGGTTGGGCGAGCCACCTTTATTACTGGGTTTATCCAGGACTAATGGTCGGCGTTACGGCCCTCGTTGTCGGCTATATGGTTGGGCAGATCTGGCCGGATTCGTTTAACGCAGCCATTCCCAGTCCCCTATTTATGATCGTCTTTTGTCCTCTCTTTGCTTTTGGAGTCGCATACATTTGTTTCCGCGGCGTTACCGGTACAACGGCTGTGAACACGGCGATCAATGTCATCCAGATTACGGCGCTTGTCGTCTTCTCGGTTATCGCCGTAGGGTATCGGTTGAACCATCCGCAAGGATCGGTGGGAATAACGCTCGATCCGAGCGGAGCACCGATCACCAAGGTCATCGCCACAGACAAGGATGGAAAACCACTTAAGGATGCACAGGGCAACTTCGTTATAGCCAAAACTCCGGACGGCAAAGATCAGGATTTCATAGTGGATTATTCGATGCCGCTTCAGAAAGGGCCTTCGGCCGACGATCCGAAAGTGATGGTCGATCAGTTTCAGTATCACAGTTCTGGGGCGTCGGTTGTCGCGCCACACAACTTCAATTACATGTTCATTCAGGCTTGTATCGCGATCTTGATTCTAGTTGGCTTCGAATCGGTGACTTCCATGGGCGAAGAAGCGAAGAATGCGAAACGCGATATTCCAAAGGCCGTCATCCTCTCGCTACTGATCCAGGGCCTGGTGTGTTACCTGATCGAGTATTTCGCAGCCAATTATTTCCTACACAACGGCTATCAAATCTCGAATGCCCTGGGGTCGTCGGCGCCCGTCGGAGACATGATGATCATTGTCGGCACATGGTTGTTCGGCAGCGCCGCAGCAGGAAAGGCATTCATGCTGGTCCAGGCATTCACGGTATTTCTCGCGCTAGTCGGTACGACGCTATCGTGTATGAGCACCGGCGCACGCGTGACTTACGCCATGGGCCGCGATGAAGAAGTCCCCGAGCATTTCGGACTACTGCATGGCGAGAAGCTGACGCCTCATCGCGCGATCTGGACACTGGCGTTCCTTTCGGCGGTTATTGCGATCATCACCATCCTGTTCAATTTCGCTGGACCGGCCGCTCAAGCGGATGACACCATCAAGGGACTGCCCCAAAACTTCTGGTACAGCTTTGGAATCTGGAGTCACGATCTCGCTGCAAAGATTCCGCAAAGCTCGGTGGTCGTCACGCTGGTGAGCAACTTCGGCACGTTCCTTTTGTACATGATGACGTGCATCGTTGCCATTGTGGCTTTCCGCGAGCACCATACGTTCAATGGGTTCAAGCATATGTTTATTCCGATCTTCGGAGTTGCAGCGAATCTCATGTGCATGTTGTTCTACCTGATCGGACCGTTTGCGGTCACCGGCATGAGTTGGCGTGAACCATACGTGGCTTTGGCCATCTGCGCGATTTGGGGCATCTACGGCTTTGTATACTTCAAGCGCTCGAGCGCCAAGAAGGGCCGCGAGATCTATGTGACGTCGGCCCCGAAAGTGAAGGCCTAAGGAATTAGCCACAAAGATGCACAAAATTCACAAAAAAGTTTTATTCTTTTGAGTCTTTTGTGCCTCTTTGTGGCTAAGAAATCTTGAAGCTAACATTCGCTGAACTTTCCTCAACTGGGCCGGTTCGTCATCACAATGAGGATTGCGTCGGATTCTGGCAACCTGAAAGTGAGGAAGAACGGCTCATTCACGGTTCGATAGCCGCGATTGCAGACGGCGTCGGCGGCCTAAGCTCCGGCGAGATCGCCAGCCGGATGGCGATCGACATCGCGCTGAATACTTTCAAGACCGCTCCGCGCGGCAGCAAACCCAATCAAATTCTCGACGAGATCTTCAAAGAAGCCAACCTCGATATCTATAACTTCGGCATCGAATCCGAGTTACGGAGGATGGGGACCACGCTGACGGCATGCATCTTTCGCAACAAGGAAGTCCATATCGGGCACGTCGGGGATTGCCGCGCATATCTGGTCCGCAACGGCCAAATCAAGAAGCTCACATCGGATCACACCTACGTCGAAATGCAACGTAAGCTTGGCTTGATTTCGCAAGAAGACGCGATGTCCAGCGAGTTGCGTTCGGTTTTGACGCGCTCTCTTGGCCAGAATCCAATTGTTCAAGTGGATTTCGCCAAATCCGCTCTCATCAACAGAGACTGCCTCATTCTTTGTTCCGACGGGCTGCACACGCTGTTCATGGAGCATGAGTTTGCCGATATCGTTACACGCATGGCTCCGGCGGATGCCTGCGCGTATTTCATCAACACCGCAGAAAATCGTGGAGCCGAGGATAATATTTCTGTTCAGGTGATTCGGATCGAAGAGGTCCGCAAGACCGCCTTTTACCAAGGATTGTCGTCCCTTTATCCAGCTAGTAAAACGGAAAGTCCTACGCCTGTGAGCGGCATCGATATCGAGGTGGGGCAGGTACTGGACGATCGTTTCGAGATTATCGAATCGATTCATCGGAGCGGCATGAGCACGGTCTTCAAGGCCATCGACCGGAAGACCGGACAGACGGTCGCCGTAAAAGTTCCCCTGATGAATCTCGAGGCCGATCCGGCTTTCTATTCCCGTTTCGAGCGGGAAGAGGAGATCGGCAAGATTTTGGATCATCCGGGAATTCTAAAGATCATTCCCGTCGAACAAAAGAGCCGGCCCTACATCGTCATGGAATACGTGAAGGGCCAAACTCTGGACCGGCTCATGCAAACTGTGGGCATCTTGCCGATTGCCGACACATTGAAGATCGCGAGCCGGCTGTGCGATGCGCTGCAATACATGCACGATCATGGCGTGATTCACCGTGACATGAAGCCATCGAACATCATGCTATGCGACGACGGGACCCTTCGTATCATGGATTTCGGCATTGCGAAAACCGAGGCAATGCGCCGGATAACGTTTGGCGGGTTCTCGCCTACCATGGGAACGCCGGATTACATGGCGCCGGAACAAATCAAAGGCAAGCGCGGCGATCAGCGCACCGACATCTACAGCTTGGGCGCCATCCTTTATGAAATGTTCACGGGCCAGGTCCCCTTCCAGGGCCCCAACGTATACGCCGTGATGAATGCGCGGCTGGTTGGCGATCCGCCTGCGCCGCGAAGCCTGAATCCTGACATTCCACCGCAAGTCGAAGAGATCGTTTTACACGCGATGGAAGGCGATCCTTTTAAGCGCTATCACTCCGCCGCGGAGATGAAAGCCGAACTGGATGCGCCGGAAACCGTGCAGGTCACCGGCCGTCACCAACGCCTCCGCCCTGCAGTTCCTTGGAAAAGAAAATTCCGGCAAATGCGCATGTATGTCTTCAGCGCCCTTCTACCGGTGGCGGCGTTTCTGCTTCTTTGGTTCATGCTGAGCCGCCACGGACATTAACCCGATGCGGCAAACCGGTAGCCTACCCACGGTTCGGTGAGGATGTACTGGGGTTTCGTTGGATCAGGCTCGATCTTCTTTCGAAGGTATGTGATGAAGACTCGTAAATAATCGATCTGATCGCCCGAGTCCGGTCCCCAGACGGCACGGAGCAGTTCTCGATGAGGAATCGGTTTTCCGGCTTGTGAAACCAGATAGCGAAGCAGGTCGAACTCTTTGGGCGTTAATCGCACATTTTTCTCTCCGGCCCGAACTCTTCGCGTCACGAAGTCAATTTCCAGATCGTCGGACACAAATGCGTTTGCCAGGGTTGTGCCGGAATCGTGTAGCCGCTCTTGAATCCGTTCGAGCGATCGCTCAACCGAATTCTGATGAATTTTCGGGCGGAAACGCTTCCTGATTGACCCGGTCAATTTGCTGCTTTGTAGTGACGAGTTGTTCTTCGAACTGCGCTTGGCCGGCACAAGACCAGCCATGCCACTCTGTTCGAACGCAGCCCGCGCCCTGTAAAACACCTGGCGCGACGCGAACCCGAATGTACGGATGGCTTTGGCGATCGATTCTCCCTTAGCGACTTGACGAAGCATCTCGTACTTGACTTGAACGATGTCGCGTGCATCGAAGAAAGCGTCGTCGCTGGCGAATTGCTCATCGATAACCGCTTCTGGGTTTGGATTGAGCGTTCCCGGCTGGGTCAGGTCCTTGGACCTACCATTAGTACATCTCATTGCTCTTCGACTTGAAGTGCCACGAGTTTTCCATCATCGAGACAGAAGTGAAATCCACACAGCTTCGCTTGCATCACCAAAGAACGAACGTTCCAGCGAACGGGTTCGGGTCGCGTGACCGTACCTGTGATAATCAATTGGGGCGGCTCATCCGCGACTTGGCGATAGACTCGAAACGTCGCGCTTGAAATGTCATGCAATGCGTAAAATAACAACTCGCGCACAACGATGGCATCTTCCAGCGCTTGCAATGCCGTCTGTCCCTCGCTCAGGTGTCGGGGCAAACCTCTATCCCATTCGTCTTGTACACGGGCGATCCAATCGCAGTCAACGTGACCACCCCGCCATTCCAACCGCAACAGCCGCAAGGGGGCGCGGGACAATCTTCCAAATCGTAACTGCACTCGCAGCCTGGTGATGACATTGCGCATGTCACATAATTGCTTAATCATGACGCCACGCTATTTCTTCGAACGAAACCACGCCCGCAAGGCGGTAATGGCCGGCACCAATACGCAACCCGCAATCACAGGAATGATGGGCGCTCCACCATAATAGATGAGAATAAAACCCACAATCAGAGCCGCGCCCCACGTGAGGCGCTGTTGCTTCATTGCTTCATAGGGTGTTGTCATGATTGCGGGACCAACCTCCGAATTTCTCATCGCGCGTAAGCCATGACAAAAATGATCGCTGCGGCAAGTGCGCTTCCGGCAAAGATAAGCATTCGAGTGCTGAATGGCTTGGTAAACGACGGCCGAGCGATTCCATTGCGTTCACGTTCCCGCTCTTCCTTGAGTAATTGCGCGAGCATTTTTCGTTGTTCGAGAGTTTGTATGCATTTCAACGCCCGTTGCGCTGCCTCATAGCCTGGTTTCGGAGTTCGCAGTTTGAAATTGAGTTGCGCGAGCGTGTAATGGGCAGCGAAGCTGTCTGGGTCCAGCTTCGCCGCTTCTTCAAGGTGATCGATCGCGGGATAAATATTGCTCGTCAGCGCGTGAGCGATTCCCAGAAGCATATGAGCATCTGGGAAAGCGGGCGCATGTTCGACGCTGCGAGTAAGCGCCGTGACTGCTCCGGGAGCGTCTCCACACTGCAGATGCGCCATTCCTTCCTGAAAGCATTGCCTGGCTTTAATGGATACAGCAGGGGGCGGTGTGCCCTGCAGCGCCACCGGAAATTCCACGAGCTCAGTTTTTTCTAATGGAGCATTGTTCGTCATTTCATTCCCCCTTCATATCAAGACGCATTAATCGCCGGCGGCCATTGCGGGTTCCATCTCCGGTTCCGGCTTGAGCACGAACTCGGGATAACACAGAGCCCCCATTTCAGGGATGTCCAGCCCGGCGAGTTCATCGGCAGCCGGAACGCGCTGCCCGATAATGATGTCGATAATCCAGCCGGAAACATAGGAAAGGCTGAATACAAAACCAATCAAGGTACCGACGCCAATCAATTGCGCCACCAATTGTCCGGGGTCTCCGTAGAATAGGCCGGTAACGCCACCATTGACTCCGTTCCAACTGCCGCCGTAGTTCGAGGTGCCATCCGCAAATAATCCGACAGAGATGACGCCCCATAGCCCATTGGCTCCATGAACAGAAATTGCGCCGACGGGATCATCCACCTTGATAACCCTGTCGAAGAATTCCACGCTCAGGCAAACCAACACGCCTGCGACCGAGCCGATGATCGCAGCGCCGATGGTGTTTACGAACCCACTGGGCGCTGTGATTGCTACCAAACCCGCCAGCAGCCCGTTGCCGGACATGGAAGCATCCGGTTTCCCGTACCGTATCCACATATAGAGAATCGCGCCGAAAGAACCTGTACAGCCGGCCAGCATTGTGTTCACGGCGACGGAACTGATGCGCAGCGCGCCATTGCCCGAAGCGGCAAGCGTGCTTCCGGGATTGAATCCAAACCAACCGAACGCCAGAATAAAACAACCTGTCAGCACCCACGTTATGTCGTGTCCAGGAATCGCGTTGGGCTTGCCCCTGCGCGTGTATTTCCCGATGCGTGGCCCGATCATCATGCCAAGCGCGAGCGCAGTGACACCCCCGACGGAGTGCACGACGCCTGAACCGGCAAAATCGGCATAGCCATGACCCAATCCAAAGTTCGTACCCAATTGCGATAGCCAGCCTCCGCCCCAGGCCCAGTTGGCAAAGAGCGGATACGTAAGCGCGCCCATAAAGACGGACGACACCGCGAACGCCAAGTATTTCCAACGCTCCGCGCAAGTGCCTGTAACGATGGTCAATGCCGTATCCATAAACACCATCTGGAACAGGAACATCACCATGGCCGCGACGTCATAAGCGCCGCCATGCGTCATGAAGAAGCCATGCGTGCCCCACAACCCAAAAGGCTTTCCAAACAAATTGATGGTGTATTCCCCAGTAAGGCCGGCGCCGCCGCCCAGCGTCGAATAGGGACCCGCACTACCCATTTGTATGGCGAATCCGCACACCCAGTAGGCAAATAACCCGAAACCGTACACCATGAAGTTCATCATCATGGTGTGGTTTGCGTTCTTCGCGCGAGTCAGACCGGTTTCCACGACGGCGAAGCCCGCCTGCATGAACATGACAAGGAAGCCTGTGATCAGCGTCCATACGAAGTTGATCGCAATTCGATTCTGGCCGGCTTGATTGACCAGGTCGGCCAATGTGAGTCCTTTTTTGCTATCAGCGGCGATGACGTCGCTAACGGTTCCGATCTTTGTCCCGCTTGGATCGCCTTTAGCGAGTTCATCGACCGACGGCGCCGCCGCGGCTTTGGTGTCCAACGGCACATCCATCGCCGGCGGGGCGACCGCAGGAGCGGGTGTAGGCGGAACTGCGGCTGGAGCCGCTTGGGCTGCCGGTACCGCTGGAGGCGCGGTTTCCGGAGTGGCGAATGCCGCCAAACTGCACACGAGCAATATGGCGATAGCCATCCACAAACAGCGATTTCTTCGTTTCCAGAATTTCATTTCATGTCTCCTTGCCATAGCTAACCTTTCTTCCATATCGCGTCCGCCTGATGGACTCCGTTCAGAACTCCCAGAATCCCAACCAGACTGATGATGATCCCCAGCACGCACGCACCAAATCGTGCCCCTGTTGATTGAGTCATTGAAAGCGCGACCAGAGGGACCAACCATCCGGCAAGCGCCACTAAAATCCCGACTATTCTCATGTGTTTCTCCTGTTCTCCTGTCTTGCACTTACCCGAGATCTTTGATCTTGTAAAAACCGGCGGCCGAAACAACCAGCAATAGCAAGCCTACGAGTGCGACCAATATGCCGATAGCTCCCTTAGCCACCAACCCTCCGGTCAAAGCCGTGAAACCGGTGAGCGTCGTAGCCAAGTAAGTGCCTTGTTGTGAATTTGCAGCCATTCGTAATACCTCCTATGGACCGAGTAGACGAGCGAGTGCCCTCGCCCCGCCGAATTTTTTTCAGCGGAAATAAAAAAAAGCCCTCAACCCCGCCGAGGGATTGAAGACTTCGTCGTCAGAACGTCGTTGTTGGGATTAACGCGCACTTCTTTGTGACGCGTTAATGAGGCCTTTATATAAAACTAATGCTTTCTTGATGTCAATAAAATTTTGTGGCAGTGTCCAAATATCCGATATCCCACGTCCAATAGCCAAGGCGCGTGGCAGGGTAATTGATAATGCGAAATCCTTTCGTTGTAGTTCAACCACGAAAGAAGACGAATGTGACAATGATGAACAAAGGAATCAAGATCAGACCCGAGTACACCATATAGCCCCCAAACGACGGCATTTTGATACCTTGTGCTTCCGCGATGCTTTTCACCATGAAGTTGGGTCCGTTTCCGATGTAGGTATTGGCTCCCATAAAGACCGATCCACAGGAGACGGCCGCGAGTAAGGTTTCACCCAGTCCGGACCTCAACATCGAACCCAAATTTTCTACGCTGGCCCCAACCAATCCCGACGCCATCGCTGTGAAGGTCAGATAGGTCGGGGCGTTATCGAGAACACTCGACAGCGCGCCCGACAGCCAGAAGAAGTGCCATGGCGCTTTCAAGTCAAAAGCTGACGCGCGGGCGTTGAGAATCTCCAAGGCGGGAACCATGGTGACGAATATTCCGAGGAATAGCGCCGCAACTTCAACGATCGGTGAAAAATGAAAATGGTTTTCGCGATGGATGGACCGAGGCGTCGTGTACCAGGAGAGTCTGGCCATCGTGATCATCATGGCTTCCTGAACACCGCGGGGCCATGCGAAATACCCATTAAGTACGGCTGCGAGCATGACGCCCAGCAGATAGAGGAAATTGCGTTTACCCTGAATCTGAAGCGGATGGCGCGCTTGCACGATCTCGGCAAGAGCGCGATGCGTTTCGATTTCCTCTCTCGTGAAGACGAACTGGTCGTAAATATTGAACAACATAAGAAGGCTGCCGACGACCAATCCCCATTGCGGAAATAAACGCAACGTAAATTGGAACGGCACGCCGCGCAGGAACCCGAGAAAGAGTGGAGGATCACCGAGGGGCGTCAACAGACCCGCGGTGTTGCTCACAATAAATATGAAGAAGACGATGAGATGAGCCCGATGCCGTCTCAAATGATTCGCGCGCAGGAAAGGCCGAATCAACAGCATCGAAGCACCGGTAGTTCCGATCAGGTTCGCAAACAGCGCCCCAATTGCAAGAAAGATCGCGTTGACAAGGGGCGTTCCAGCGAACTCTCCTTTGATGTAAATCCCGCCGGAGATAACGAATAGCGACCCCAGCAACGTCAAGAATGAAACATAATCCAGCAGAGAATGCCACAGCAGTTGCGGATTGCAGGGTAATACGACAGTGAGTACCGGCAGCGACATGACGACGCTGAGTAGCGTCTTATTCCGGTTCTTGTCCCACCATTGAGGAAAAACCATCGGAAGTACCGCAATCGAAACAAGCATCAGTAGGAATGGAGCCAGACTCCAGAGCGGGAAGCACGAAGCTGCGGATGGCCCCGCATTTTGCGCCACCGCACCGAAACCGAGGCTTGGAGCGATAAACGTCATTCCAGCGACGAGTAACGATACCCAGCGTCGTCTATTGAACTCGTTCATGCGCTTCAGAAGGATCCTCATAAAGCAAAAAGTCCTCGGGGTTTTCGGCCTCGAGGACTTCGATGTCCAACAACACGTCGTTGTGCTGTAGGTGTTTTGTAACCTTTATGAACTTCTTAGGTCAACTGAGAACAACTGTAGATCATCGGCGAATTGCTTTTCCGGGCAAGCGAAAACAGATCTGCAAAAGCGAAATGCTGGTTAGCAACCCGGCACCCTAAAAAAAGCCCGTGTAAAGCTGTATAAAAAACCCTATTCCCGACGCGCTCCCAGCGTCGGCACACGGCGGTTTCTGATTTCATAAAGGTGGTGCCGGAGGCTGCTTATCACTTCCGTGCGTTTGGAGTCCCTCATGTCTTGCTGCACTTGTTCTAACGCGAAATGCACAACGTCGTGGTGATGAACTTCGTCGGGAGCTACCTCATTACTCAGTTCGAGCCAGATACCGTGCAGAAGCTCGATCTCTTTCGGAGTGAGGTGCGGAGCGTGCGGCCCGAGGTAGAAGATTTGATCTTGGCCGCTCGGAAAATAGAACTGGACCGCCAGTTGCGGTTTGGGATCGGACAATCGCTCCCAAGCAAGACCCGCCAGACGTGCATCCTCGACGACAGGTGTTTTATTCGACGCACCCAAGGCCACGGCCAAGGACTTCAAACTTTGGGCCGCGCGCAGTATGGCGTCCCAGCGATCGGTAGCTGCAGCGACGGCCAGATGGATCGTCTTTCCCTTCTTTTCGGCGATCTCGAGAGCGCGTGTAAAGAGTTTTTGCTCCTCCAGGCTGAAAAGCTGATCGTGAGTCAGTTCGTATTCGCCTCCCCCCGAACGTTGTAAGAATCGCAGATGAAGCGCGACAACATCTTGTTTGTGAGGATCGACACG
>QHWY01000105.1 GCA_003223875.1 Acidobacteriota bacterium
GATAACGCCGGAAGGGATTCGATTTTTGAGTGTCAAAGAGGATCATTCACGAACCTGGAAGTATTCAGAGATTCGAACGATTGGTGGTTCGGACCCGTTTAGTTTTCGAGTGACCACACTTGCGGAAACTTTCGCGTTTGATTTGAAAGACCGTTTGACGGCGGAGGCGTACGAGCTGGTGTGGCAGCGAGTGTACGACTTACAACCGCGATACAACACCGCAACCCACGAAACATCTCAACCACCTTCGAATTGAAAGGAGCAGATGTGACCACAAAATTCACAAAAAAGTTTTGTGACTTCTTGTGCCTCTTTGCGGCTAATTTTTTTTGCTTATCGCGTCGCGCGCCACGGCGAGGAATTCGTCCAGCGATTTCGATTTCAAATCCTCGCCGGATCGCAACCGCACAGCAACTGCGCCTTGTTCCTGTTCGCGGTCGCCGACCACCAGCATGTAAGGAATCTTTTGCATTTGCGCATTCCGGATCTTCGCGTTCATTCGCTCCACGCTCGAATCAATCTCCACGCGGAGACCGGCAGTTGCCAAGCGGTCTCGCACTTTCTGGCAGTAATCGGAATGGCGGTCCGCAATCGGAATGATGACGGCCTGAACAGGGGCCAGCCAAACGGGAAACGCCCCGGCGTAATGCTCGATCAAAATTGCGATAAATCGCTCGAAGCTGCCGAATATCGCGCGGTGGATCACGACAGGGCGGTGTTCGGTGTTGTCCGCGCCGATGTATTTCAGATCGAAGTTTTCCGGTTGTGCGTAATCAAGTTGGATTGTTGCGCATTGCCAATTGCGGCCAATCGCGTCGGTTACATCGAAATCAATTTTCGGCCCGTAAAAGGCGCCGTCTTTTTCGTTAATCGTATACGCCATCCTGGCGCTTTCGAGGGCAGCTTTGAGTTGCGCTTCGGCATGGTCCCATGTCGATATCTCACCTAGGAACTCATCCGGCCGCGTCGATAATTTCGCGGAAAATCGCAAACCGAAATCGCTGTAGACACGCTGAACGAGCCGGATGAGACGTTCGACTTCATCCCCAATCTGATCTTGGGTCAGAAAACAATGCGCATCATCCTGAGAAAATTGCCGCACTCTGGTCAGGCCCGAAAGGACACCTGAAGCCTCGTTGCGATGCAGAGGTGTTTGCTCGTGGAAACGGATCGGCAGGTCACGGTAGCTGTGGACTTCACTGGCGTAAGTCAGGAAGTGTCCGGGACAATTCATTGGCTTTAAGCTCATCGTTTCGTTTTCCGATTCGATGAGAAACATATTTTGCCGATAGTGTTTCCAATGACCGGACCTTTCCCAAAGGGCTTTGTTGTAGACGAGCGGAGTCCTTACCTCGACATAACCTGCGGGGAAGAGCACCTCGCGCATATAGTTCGCCAGCGTGTTATAGAAGATCGTTCCTTTAGGCAACCAGAACGCCGCTCCGGGCGCCCATTGATGAAAGGTAAACAGGCCGAGTTCCCGGCCAAGTTTGCGGTGATCGCGCTTTCGGGCTTCTTCCAGCCGAACGAAGTAGTCCTCCAACTCTTTCTTCGTGTCGAAGGCAACGCCGTAAACCCGCTGCATTTGTTCGCGCGCCTGGTTGCCGCGCCAGTAAGCACCGGATACTCGTGTGAGCCGAAAACTTTCCGGATCGATTTCGCTCGTCGAGGTAACATGAGGACCGCGGCAGAGATCAATGAATGTGCCGGTTCTATAAACGGAGACCTCGCTGACGTTATTGCCGATGAGATTGGGGTCGTCGAGGTCGGCCACAGCCGTGGTCCCTCGCGTCCTGAGGTCGTTCAGCAGTTCGACCTTGAAGTCCTGCGACATCTTTCGAAACATGTCAGACGCGGAATCAATAGGCATCTCCGACCGCTCGAATCGCAACTGTTGCTTCACCTTCTCGCGCATTCTTTTCTCAATGACCTGTAGGTCCTCCGGTGTGAGTGGGCGGCTGAGGTGGACATCATAATAGAAACCGTCTTCCACTACGGGCCCGACCCCGAACTTAGCCTCGGGAAATATTTCCAGGATGCTTGCTGCCATCAGATGCGCAAGTGAGTGGCGCTTGGTCTCGAGCTTTTCGTTCTTCGGCATACACGTATTTTACGTGTGTTCCGCTTTCTAAGTCCTGTGAACATGACGTCACCCTCGTAATGAGTTCCGTAAACAGAATAAGCTCGATCTGCTCTTTGAATGATATTGAGACAGCCGGTCATACCACGTCATACTGTGATGAGCGGACGTTTTTGGACCAGTCTCGGTTGGACGGTGGTGACTCAGTTTCATCTGTAGAAGCGGCGGTCTATGACCGCCGGCGATGTCTAAACTGCTGCACTGTCGGCGCTCATAGAGCGCCGCTACAGTTGGGAAACCCGCAATTTTCAAACTGAGTCAACTACCGGTCGGCACCGGTCGGAGTTCCAATGGAAAAGCGTCAGCTATTTTGTTATTCTAAACGTTTGTCCCATACGGGTCGTTTGAGGAGGTCTAGGCCATCGATAAAAACATAAGGGTGAATCAGCGAATCCGGGCTCGGGAGGTTCGAGTGATTGGTGATCAGAACGAGCAACTCGGAATCATGCCGCCGCAGCAAGCATTACGGATCGCTGAAGAGAGGGGCCTGGACCTGGTAGAGGTAGCCCCAACTGCAGCTCCTCCTGTTTGCAGGATTATGGATTATGGAAAGTATCTCTACCAACTGAACAAGAAACTTCACGAAGCCAAGAAGCACCAAAAAAACATCGTTGTTAAGGAAGTGAAGTTTCGGCCCAACACGGATGAACACGATTACGAGTTCAAGAAGAACCACATCATCCGATTCCTGAAACAGGGCGACAAAGTGAAGGCGAGCGTTTTCTTTAGAGGCCGCGAGATTGTTCACAAAAACATCGGCCGCGCCATCATGGATCGGCTCGTCGAAGAGCTCGTCGACATTGGTGCCGTTGAAGCACTCCCCAAAATGGAAGGACCGAACTTAATCGCCATATTTGCTCCGAGGCCTGCGGGCTCGACGAGCACGAAGACGCAGAAGGTACATGAAACTAAAAACACATAGAGGCGCGGCGAAGCGCTTCAAAATTACTGCAAGCGGCAAGGTTAAACGCCGCCATTCGTTCGCCCGCCATATCCTGACGAAGAAAGCGGCTGGACGAAAACGAAAATTGAGCAAGGCAACCATCGCAACGGATGCAGATACGCCGAAAATCCGCCGCATGTTGCCGTATGGATAAGGGATTCATTGTAGGGGCGGTCTATGACCGCCCGCGATCCCGCAATTCGACATCGTCGGCGGTCCGCGAAGCGCAATGCGCGATAGCGCGCAGCTTCAAGAAATAGACCTCCGCTAGAGTCGCGCCAAAGGAGTATTAAAGTGCCTCGTGTAAAACGCGGAACCAAGCGACACAACCGCCGCAAGAAGCTGCTCAGTCTTGCAAAAGGCTACTATCTCAACAAGAGCAAGCTCTATAAATTCGCGAAAGAATCAGTTGAGAAAGCGCTCACCTACGCTTATCGCGATCGGAAAGCGCGCAAGCGCGACTTCCGGCGGCTGTGGATCGTTCGGATCGGTGCGGCTGCCCGGCAGAACGGGATGAATTACAATCAGTTTATTTTCGGCCTCAAACAGGCAGGCGTGGATATGGATCGAAAAATCTTGGCGGACCTGGCCATTCAGGATCCCGCGGCATTCACGCGGCTGGCTGAAACAGCCAAGAGTGCCATGAAGAGCGCGAGCTGAATATTCCCCTCCTCGCAGAGGAGGGGTGGCGCGAAGCGCCGGGGTGGTCAGTTCGGCCTAAACGTTTCGCCGGTCTGACCACCCCGTCTGCGCCTTCGGCGCATCCACCCCTCCTCTGCGAGGAGGGGAATACGCTGTACCAACTTATGGGATTTACGAAATGTCTTCTAACGACGGGATCGGCAGGCTTCGAGCCATCGAGCGGCAGTTCGATGAAGATCGTGTATCTGTTGCCGATCTCAAAGCTGTAGAAGACATCAGGACTCGCTATCTCTCGCGTAAAGCCGGACTCCTCACTTTAGAACTTCAAAATCTCGGCAAGCTTCCGAAAGATCAGCGCGCGGAATTCGGCCGCGTTGCCAATGAAGTCAAGCTCAAGATCGAAGCGTCCCTCGAAACACTGCAAGCAACCATAGCTCAACGCGAAAAACAAAACGCGCTCGAACGCGAAGCGGTTGATGTCACGCTGCCCGGCAATCGGCGGCGGATCGGGCATCGGCACCCATTGACAATCGTCCGAAAGGAAATCGAGGATATCTTCGTTTCGATGGGCTATGCCGTCGAAGACGGACCGGAAGTCGAGAGCAGCTACTACAATTTCGACGCGCTCAATTTTCCTCCCGGCCATCCTGCGCGCGATCCCCGGGACACCTTCTACGTTTCCGAGCACATGATTCTGCGAACGCACACTTCGCCGGTACAGGTTCGGACGATGGAAAAAATACAGCCCCCGATACGCATCATCTGTCCGGGCCGCGTCTTTCGCCGCGATGCGTTCGATCCAACACACTCGCCGATGTTTCACCAGGTGGAATGTCTCGTGGTCGATGAAGGCATCACATTCGCGGACCTGAAAGGAACGCTCGAGCGATTTCATAAACGATTCTTCGGCGAGAAGACAAAAACGCGGCTGCGTCCCAGTTTCTTTCCATTTGTCGAGCCCGGAGCAGAAGTCGACGTTTCCTGCGTATTCTGCGATGGCTCGGGCTGCCGTGTTTGCAAAGGAACCGGCTGGATCGAAGTTATGGGAGCCGGCATGGTGCACCCCAACCTCTATCAATTCGTGAACTACGATCCCGAGAAATATACCGGCTTCGCTTTTGGCGGCGGTATCGAACGTTACGCCATGCTCAAGTACAACATCAACGATCTCCAACTGTTTTTTCAAAACGACATGCGCTTCCTCGGACACTTCGAATGAGAGTCAGTTACCGTTGGCTTAAGGAACTCGTCGAAATCGCGGAAACACCACAGCAGCTTGGCGATCGATTCACGAACGTCGGCCTGGCCGTGGACGCGTTGGAGAATTCCGGCAACGACGCCATTTTCGAGCTTGATGTAGCGACCAACCGTCCGGATTGCCTGAGCCACTTGGGTGTCGCGCGCGAGGTCGCAGCGATTTATGGTTCGGCGCTGCGTCCGCCGAAATTCCAGTTGCGCGAATCGGAAAAACGGGCCGCCGACGTGTTCTCGATTTCCATTTCGGATCCCGACCTCTGTGCGCGTTACTGCGGCCGGTATATCGCCGGAGTGAAGATTGGCCCCTCTCCGGAGTGGCTGAAAGCGCGTCTCGAATTGCTCGGCGTCAGGTCCATCAACAATGTCGCGGACGTGACGAACTACGTCATGCTCGAACTTGGGCAGCCGCTGCATGCATTCGATGCCGATACACTTGCCGGCCAGCAAATCATCGTGCGGCGAGCGGATTTTGACGAGAAGCTGACGACGCTGGATGGGGTCGAACGCAAACTGAATCCGTCGATGCTTGTTATCGCCGATGCCAAGCGCACTGTCGCGGTTGCGGGCGTCATGGGAGGCGGGGAGACGGAAATTTCCGCAAGCACCGGGAACGTGCTTCTTGAAAGCGCAAACTTCGATGCGCTGTCTATTCGAAAGACATCTCGCGCGTTAGGGCTGGCTACCGAGGCGTCGTACCGCTTCGAACGGGGTGCCGATATCGAGATGGCGCGCTTTGCGTGCGATCGCGCTGCTGCGTTAATCCAAGAACTGGCCGGCGGCACCATCTTGCGGGACCTGATCGATGTGTATCCTCGGCCTCGAACGCCGGTTACTGCAACACTTCGCCGAAACAAAATCGGGGCGTTTCTCGGAGCGTCTGTTGACGACGCGATTGTGGACGGCATCTTCGAACGGCTTGCTTTTAAGAGCAAGCATACTCATGAGGGCTGGTCGGTGGAGGTTCCCAGCCATCGCGTCGACATTGGACGCGAAGAAGATTTGCTCGATGAGATCGCGCGGCATCACGGCTTCGACAAATTTCCTGCGACGTTACCGAAATGGTCCGGATACGGATCCAGTTTGCCTTCCGAATCGGACGAACGATTTCTGCGAAACCGGCTGGCCGCAGCCGGCTACTCGGAAATTATTCCAATGGCGTTCAGCGACGAATCCACTGAACGAAAGTTCCGGCCCCAGATCGAACCGGTACGATTGACGAACCCCATGGCTGAGGATGAAGCGGTTCTGAGAACATCGTTGGTCCCAAGCATACTGCGGGCCATTCAATGGAATGCGTACCACGGGATCCGTGACGTACAGTTGTACGAACTGGGAAAAGTTTATCGGAATGGCGGAGAAAACCGGTCACTGATCATTGCGGCAACGGGTGCTTTGAGACCAAAAGGGGTACACGAAGCTGAGCGCGAATTCGGTTTCTATGACCTCAAAGGGGACGTTGAAGATCTCCTCCATGCCTTTAACGTAAAACTGCAGTCCGGCGTCGATTCACTCCCGGCTTATTATCATCCCGGACGGGCGGTGGGCCTCGGCGATTTACTGGTCTTCGGAGAGCTGCATCGGGATTATGTCCGTGATTACAAGCTGAAGCATCGAGTCTACATGGCGGAATTCGACGTCCAACTGCTCTTCGAATCGCGAGCACCACGATCAATCGAAGCGGTGCCGCGGTTCCCCTCGATCCGGCGGGATTTTTCGCTGCTCCTGAACAAAGCGGTGAAGTATGCCGACGTCGAACAGGCCGTGCGGGCCGTGGCTATTCCGCAGCTGATTGAGATCGAACCGTTCGATCGGCTGGAGAGGGGTCCATTTCCCGAATCGAAATATGCTCTGGCCATTTCATTGACCTATCAATCTCCGGACCGCACCCTTACGGATGATGAGGTCGAGGTCTTTGACAAACGCATTCTCGATTCTTTAAGGCAACGCCTGGGTGCCGAATTGAGACAATAGGCAAGCAATATGCCTGATAAATTTGATGAGCTGGAAACCCGGATATCGCGAACCGTCGAGCTGGTCAAAACAACCCGGCAGGAGCAAGCCCAGACCGAAAAAGAGCTCGCCAGCGCGCGCCGGCAAATTGCCGCTCTCGAACGCGAGCTGGAGCAGTTAAGACGCGAACGCGATGTAGTGAAGAATAAAGTCGAGTCCCTATTGGAAATGCTTGCTAAATTAACCGAGGAAACTCTTGTCTAAAGCAAAACCGCGAAGGATTGAAGTCGAAATCTACGATCAAAGGTATTCCATCCTTCTCAAAACACCTCTGCCGGAAGCGGAAGTCCGTAAGCTCGCCGACGAAGTCGACTCACGTATGAGGGACATTGCAGCTCGAGCCAATACTGCCGATTCGCTGAAAGTTGCCGTACTGACTGCCCTGCACCTCGCCCAGGAATACAAAGAATTTCAGCAGAGATGTGAAGAAAAAACCGGTGCGTTCTCCCGCACTCTCGATGCAGTCTTGAAATAGGAACTCGTGCTATCATCAACTACCCTGCGGAGAGCGTGATGGTGTCAGCTAAATTTGAACCAACGCTTATTTGATAGGGAGTCCGATTGGCCGCGCCGTGTGTGGGCCTTACCCTTCGGGGTCCCGAGGTCCCCTAAAGCGTGGATAGGATGCCCACCTGTATAAACAGGTTCAAATAGGTGATCGCCACACGCCTCTCGCGGGCCCCAGCTGTAGCCAGCTGGACCGCGGTGCGCCATCCTTGAGTCGAGGCTTCGTCCTATCGGGCTCGCGCGGGCTCCGCCCGCGGGCAGGGTTCAACCCATCCATGGGAACCCAGCAATTTCATGAAAATACTTTTTATCGGAGACACGGTTGGAAAGGCTGGTCGCGCTATCGTTCGCCAGTACCTCCAGCCGCTGCAGGAGGAGTACGACATCGACGTCACGATTCTGAATTGCGAGAACGCCGCAGCGGGCTTTGGGATCACACCGAAGATTGCCGACGAGTTTTTCGATTGGGGAATCGACGTTCTCACGTCGGGTAATCACATCTGGGATAAAAAAGAAATCATGCCGTATCTGGACAAGAACCGAAGGCTGTTGCGGCCCGCGAATTATCCCGGTGACAACCCGGGTACAGGCGTCACGGTCTTGAAGACAACATCCGGAGAAGAAGCGGCAGTCCTCAACCTGCAAGGCCGCGTCTTTATGCCGCCAACGGACGATCCGTTTCGCGTTGCGGATAAAGAACTGGCGAAGCTGCCAAAAGAGATCAAAGTCATTTTTGTGGATATGCATGGCGAAGCGACATCGGAGAAGGTTGCAATGGGCTGGTATCTCGATGGCCGCGTTTCCGCAGTCATCGGAACCCATACGCACGTACCGACCGCCGACGAGACGATTCTGCCGAAAGGAACCGCATTCCTAACGGATGCCGGTATGGCCGGTCCCTTTCATTCCGTGATCGGTGTGGTGAAGGAAGACGTCATTCGCCGCTTTCTTACATCGATTCCCTCCAAATTCGAATCCGCCTCGCAGGATGCGCGCTTGAACGGAGTTTTTCTGGAGATCGACTCACAAACGGGTAAAGCTCTGCGCATTGAGAGAGTCCACCGGCGATAGTGTGGTGTCCCAAATAAATTTTGACAAGCAGACATGTTTCAGTTTGGGTACATTCCCCTCCTTACAAAGGGGGGGGCTGCGGCATCAATCAAAAGTCGCGAAGCCACCGAAGAGCCGCAGACGGGGTGGTCGCTCACGCGCCACGTTTCACAAACGCATTCCGAAGCCTCGCTTGTGAGCGACCACCCCGTCCGCGCCTTTTTTCGGAACGGATCCATTTTGCTAATGGCGCGTCCACCCCTCCTTTGCAAGGAGGGGAATGCACCTACCCCAAATCGGTGTCAAACATGAAGTGGGACACCACACTAGCGCGCAGTCCAAAGCCGCGAAGCGGCGTGGGAACCTACCCCGTAAGCGCTGGGTGTCGGTGTTCATGTCGTCCACAGCCCCGCAGGGGCGGCAGGTGAATGCATCTGGCGCCGGGCCGCGGCTTAAGTTGGTGGTGAAATCAAACCCACAGGGCTCGCGCCCTGGGCTAAGGTATAACGCCGCTTCGCGGCTATACTAAAAAGATATGTTCGAAACGTTGTCCGAGAAACTACAACGCGTCTTCAAGAATTTGCGCGGTGAAGGCCGGCTGACGGAGCTTCACATCGAGGAAGCCTTGAAAGAGATCCGCATGGCACTTCTCGAAGCGGACGTGAATTTCAAGGTCGCCAAACAATTCACCGATGCTGTGAGGTCGAAAGCTGTCGGTGCGGAAGTACTGCAGAGTTTGAGTCCGGGCCAGCAGGTCGTAAAGATCGTTCGCGATGAGTTGATCGAGATTCTCGGCGGCATGAATGTCCGGTTGAATTTTGCATCGCAGCTCCCGACGGTTATCATGCTCGTCGGCCTTCAAGGATCGGGTAAAACCACGTCATCGGGAAAGCTCGCGAAGTGGCTGGAAAAAGGAGGCCATCGCCCGATTCTGGTCTCTGTCGACGTGTACCGTCCCGCGGCCCGCGATCAATTGAAGGTAATCGCGAAAGATATCGGCGTGAAGCTGTGGGAAGGAAACCCTAACGATACGCCTCTTCAACTCTGTCAGGACGCAGTGCGAGAGGCTCGCAACAGCGCGCACGACGTGGTGATCGTCGATACCGCCGGACGGCTCCATATCGATGAAGCGCTGATGAAGGAGCTCCGCGAACTCAAAGACGCCGTTCGCCCGAACGAAATCCTTTTCGTGGCGGACGCAATGCTCGGTCAGGACGCTGTTAAAAGCGCGCAGCAGTTCTACGATCAGCTCGGTTTCCATGGATTCATTTTGACGAAGATGGACGGCGATGCGCGCGGCGGCGCGGCGCTATCGATCAAGCAGGTCACGGGTCAGCCGGTCAAATTTGTCGGCACCGGTGAGAAGTACGATGCTCTGGAGCTTTTCCATCCGGATCGCCTGGTGTCGCGAATCATGGGCATGGGCGACATCCTGTCGCTTATCGAGAAAGCAGAAGAAGTTGTCGACAAGAAAAAAGCAGTCGAGCTTCAGGAAAAAATGCTTTCCGACAGCTTCACCCTTGAAGACTTTCGGGACCAACTCAAACAGATCCGCAAGATGGGAACGCTCGATCAAATTCTTGGGATGCTGCCCAGCATCGGCCCTTTTAAAGACATGCAAAAGGTCAAAGTGGATGAGAAAGAACTGGTCCGAGTTGAAGCCATCATCAATTCAATGACTCCGAAAGAGCGGCGGAATCACCAGCTCATCAATGGCAGCCGGCGGAAGCGCATCGCCAAGGGCAGCGGCACGAGCGTGCAGCAGGTCAACCAACTTTTGAAACAGTACGCCCAGACGCGCAGGATGATGAAGGGCATGAAAAATTCCTTCTTCGGGCGCCGTCTCAAGGGAATGAAGCTGCCCGAAATGCCGTTTTAGGCTATAATTTTGGAGTTCTCCCCAACAACGAGGAGGTAAACCATTTGGTAGCAATGCGTTTGAGCCGGATTGGGTCGACTAAACGTCCCTATTACCGGATTGTCGTCATCGACAAGCGCCGCGCACGCAACGGACGTTTTTTGGAAGTACTGGGAAAGTACAACCCAATCGCGAATCCTGCGCAGGTCGAAATTAATGCCGAACGCGCGCAATATTGGCTCGCGAAAGGTGCGGCTCCGTCGGAGACGGTGCGTAGCATTCTTCGGCAAAAAGAACTTATTCACTCCCGCTAAGGATGATGTCGAATCCACGGGGCCGTTTCCGTGGAGTCGGCACTATCCAGTGCGGGACTCAAAGAGTAGTGTAAAAGCCCTTTTCGGCTGTCCTCGACGCGGATTCATACTACGTGTAGCTCGTATTGGAGGTGGCTATGAAGGAGCTCATCGAGCAAATAGCGAAAGCTCTCGTGGATAATCCCGACCAGGTTACCGTCCGCCCGATCGAAGGCGAGCAAACAACGGTTCTTGAATTAAGAGTTGCTCAAAGCGACCTCGGCAAAGTCATCGGGAAACAAGGCAGAACGGCACGGTCGATCCGGACCATTTTGAGTGCCGCGGGAATGAAGCTGAAAAAGCGGTTCACGCTCGAGATTTTGGAGTAGCGCTTCATCAGTCAATCGGAAGCCTCCTTCATATCCATCGCTCGGATCACAAAAACACAAGGTCTGAAAGGCGAGGTCAGAATCGAGCAATTGCTCGAAGATGATGCAATATTCGGCGCCGGAAGGCGCATCGTGCTATCGGGCGCCAAAATCGCGGAGCGTGAGGCGGAAATCAATTATTTTCGCAGGCAACATGGGCACTGTGTGGTCAAGTTTCACGGAATCGATTCGATCGCGGAGGCCGAAAAATACATCGGCGCGGAGATCAAAATTCCCGCAGGCGACTTGCCGGCACCGAATGCAGGTTGGTATTACACCTTTCAGTTGAAAGGCTGCGAGGTATTCACGGAGGACGGACAGTACATAGGAACACTCAGCGACATCCTCGATTGGGGCGGCACGCAGATTTTGAAAGTCGATCGCGAGAACGAAGAAACGCTGATCCCGTTCGCGCGGTCGTTTCTGAAACGCATCGATCTGGATCAGCGGCGAATTGAAGTGGATTTGCCGGAAGACCTCCGAAATTTGAATAAGTGATCTTTGACGTCATCACGATCTTCCCGGAGTTCTTTAATGGCCCATTCGATTTTGGTGTAATCCGGCGAGGCCGCGCGAAGGGACTCGTTGAAGTTCGAGTTCATGATCTAAGGGACTTCACCTCAGATCGCCATCGTACCGTCGACGATCGGCCGTTTGGAGGTGGTGAAGGAATGGTTTTCAAGCCTGAGCCGATGTTCAAAGCGGTCGAGACGGTTCGGAAAAACGATGAGGCCGAAGTGGTCGTCCTCAGTGCTGCGGGACGACCGTTTACACAGGCCGCGGCATTGCGGCTCTCCAAGGCCGCGCAGATTATTGTGATTTGCGGCCGCTACGAAGGTGTCGACGAACGCGTCGTCGAGCATCTGGCGACAGCGGAGATTTCGATCGGGGATTTCATCCTTTCGGGGGGTGAGATTGCGGCTGTCGTTGTCGTTGACGCTGTGACACGATATGTCCCCGGGGTGGTGGGAAAAGAGGAATCGATCTTGCGAGATTCTTTTTCGGATCCCGCAGCCGAGAGACAACTGGTCGAACACCCGCACTACACGCGGCCTGCGGATTTCCGAGGCTGGAAGGTACCTGAAGTTCTCATATCGGGTGATCATGAAGCCGTCCGCGAATGGCGGCGTCAAGCCGCGCTGAAGAAAACAGAAAAGAACAGACCGGATCTGTTGCAAAAATAATTTGGAGTAGCAAGTCATGAACGCATTAGACCTCGTCGAAAAACAACAATTGCGGACGGATATCCCGGAATTCAGACCCGGCGATACCATAAAGGTTCACGTCAAGATCAAGGAAGGCGATAAAGAGCGCATCCAGGTATTCGAAGGAATTTGTATCGCACAAAAACATGGCGGCGCCCGCGAAACATTTACGGTCCGCAAGATGTCCTTTGGGCACGGAGTGGAACGCATCTTCCCACTTCACTCGAAGGTCATCGATAAGATCGAAATCGTCCGTTCCGGGCGAGTTCGTCGGGCAAAGCTCTATTACATGCGTGCACTCCGCGGCAAGGCTGCCCGTATCAAAGAAGTGAAGGCTGCGCAATAACAATGAGTTGTAATGGGGAGCCATTCCCCTCCTTCGAGAGGAGGGCGCGAAGCGCGAGCCCGCTAGGGCGAAGCCTCAATAGAAGCCGCGCCGAGCGAAGCACAGGGTCAGGCGGCGTGGCCCGAAGCGCGAGCCGGATAGGGCGAAGCCTCAATAGAAGACCGGCCGGAACGTTGTGCCAAACTGACCCCCCCGGCGCTTCTATTAAGCTGTCGCGCCACCCCTCCTCTCGAAGGAGGGGAATGGCTTCCCATCCATTTTCATGAATCGCCTTCTCGCGGTCGCCTTCATTCTTTTTTGCTTCGAGATCGGTCTTTTCCTCATGTTCGTCCCGTGGTCCGCTCTGTGGGAAAACAACGTCTTGCTCGCTTATTCATTCACGCTGCGTGAACTGCTCTTGAACAATTTCATTCGAGGAGCAATCTCAGGACTCGGCGCCATCGATGTTCTACTCGGGTTTTCAGAGCTTGGCCGTTTTTGGAAGTCTCTCAAGGTCATCAATCGTCCCCGGACCACAACTACCGAATGATTCGTTATTACGTGACGGACCGGCGCCAAGGCGACGTTCTGGCCTGCGCCTCACGCGCGATTCGTAAGGGTGTCGATATGATCCAGGTCCGCGAAAAGGATCTGGCGGCGCGGGATCTCTTCGACCTGGTGTGCAAAATTCGAGACATCGCCGCAGGATCAAAAACACGCATCCTCGTCAACGATCGCTTAGATATTGCGATAGCAGCCGGTATCGACGGTGTCCACCTTCCAAGCAATGGCCTGCCGGCGGAGAGGGTTCGTCCTCTGGTCAAGTTGCTCGGCATTTCCACTCACACACTGGATGAAGCCATCCATGCTGAGCGGACCGGAGCGGACTTCATTGTCTTTGGTCCGATTTTCGATACGCCCGGCAAGCGTCCCGTCGGGCTTGAACCATTACGCACCGTTGCTTCTCAACTGAAGATTCCCGTCCTCGCGATCGGCGGTATTAAAGAGGAAAACTCCAAAGATGTCCTCGATGCAGGTGCCGCCGGAATTGCGGGTATCCGGTTATTCCAGTCGGGCCAATCTTATTAATTTATAACGTATCAAGCAGACGCTGAAGCGCAGTGCGCGGATCGCGTTCACCGGTCACGGCGCGGCCGAGGACAATGTAATCGGCGCCCGATGAGAGCGCTTCGCGTGGCGTCGCAACACGCTGCTGATCGTTGTGAGATTGATCGGGGAGGCGGATTCCGGGAGTGACGATTTTGAACTGCGGATTGACGACCTTTCGAACCAGTTGGATCTCACGCGGAGAGCAAACAACACCGTCGATGCCGGAATCCTGGGCGAGCAGCGCGAGTCTTTCGACTTGTTGGTCCACCGGTTGTTCCCATCCCATTTCGAATAAGGCCCGAGTGTCGAGGCTGGTCAGAACGGTTACGGCAACGACTCGTGGCTTCCGGTCACCAAACTTCTCACCGAGTTCTCTTGCGATAGCTTCCATCATCGCGCGCCCTCCCGCAGCGTGGACAGTCATCATCGAGACGCCGAGCTTGGCAGCTTCGACAGCGGCTTGCGTAACGGTGTTCGGAATATCGTGAAATTTCAAGTCAAGAAAAACATTGCCGCCGTTCCCGATGGTCTCCTGAACGATGGATGGACCGGCGGTCATGAATAGTTGGCTTCCGACCTTGAACATTCCCACAAGGTCGCGCAGTTGTTTTAAGAGATGAAGCGCCTCTTCACGTGAACTGACGTCCAAGGCGATGATGACTCTTCGGTTCATTGCTTCATCTGCCCGATCAGGTCGCGTACCGATCGCAATCCCTTTGCCTTTAAAAATTTTCCCAGCCCGATCAGGATATGCAGTGGAGCTTTCGGATCGTAAAAGTTCGCGGTGCCCACTTGTACGGCGGCGGCGCCGGCGAGAAAATACTCGACGGCGTCCTCCGTCTTTGTGATCCCGCCTAGACCGATGACGGGAATCTTCACGGCATGGGAACATTGGTAAACCATCCGTAGGGTGATCGGCCGGATTGCAGGTCCCGAAAGGCCGCCGGTGATGGTATGGATCCGCGGCCTGAAAGTGTCCGGATCAATGGCCATGCCCAGGAATGTATTAGCGACAGTCAAGGCATCCGCGCCGCCGGCTTCCGCGCCTCGCGCAAGTTCTGTGATGTCGGTGACATTGGGTGATAGCTTCACAATAATCGGCCGTCGCGACCGCGCCTTGAGCGTTCGGGTCAGCGCCTCGGTCAACCGGGGACTCTGCCCGAAGACCATGCCGCCGTGTTTCGTATTCGGACAAGAGATATTCAATTCGTAAGCCGCGATTCCCTCGCATGCATTGAGCTTGTCGATGACTTCCAGGTATTCGTCTTCGTTAAAACCAAATACATTGACGAACACGGCGCAACCCGCTTTTCGCAGGAACGGCATCTTGTCTTGGATGAGCGCATCAACGCCGACATTTTCCAAGCCGATGGAGTTCAGCATACCCGACGCGGTAGGAAACAAGCGCGGAGGAAGATTGCCGTCGATCGGCCGCGCCGATGTTCCTTTCACGCAAATGGCGCCAATGCGGCGGAGTTCCGCGAATCGCTCGAATTCCTCGCCGTATCCGAATGTTCCGCTTGCCGCAATGATTGGATTATCAAGAAGGATTCCCGCCAAGTCGATACTGAGATCGACGTCACTCATATCGATTCAATCTAGCATATAATTTCCGTCCGCCATGTCTTTGAAGCTGAACTACCAACTGATGAAGGCTAGCGAAGTGAATGCCACGTTGGACCGAATGGCTAGCGAGATCCTGGAGGCAAACAACGGCAGACCGGTCGTGCTCATCGGTATTCAGCGGCGGGGCGTGCCCATGGCGCGGCGAATGGCCCTGCGCATGGCAAAAAAGACGCAGCGGGAACCGCAAATCGGCACACTCGATATCAACCTGTATCGCGATGATCTAACTCGCGTGGCGTCACAACCTGTCGTGCAAAAAACGGAAGTGCCGCCGAATATCGACGATCGCGACATCGTGCTCGTCGACGATGTTCTTTATACCGGTCGGACTGTCCGAGCAGCGCTGGACGCTCTTTGCGACTTTGGCCGCATGCGAACGATTCAGCTCGCCGTGTTCATCGATCGAGGACACCGCGAATTGCCGATCGAAGCCAATTTCATCGGCAAGAAGATCACCACCAAGGACAGCGAGGTGGTTGAAGTAAAGCTGACCGAAATCGACGGTGAAGACGCGATCTACGTGATGGAGAAAATCTAGCGGCGTGCTAAAGCGAAAAGATCTGCTGGGAACACAAGACCTCAGCCGCGACGAGATTCTGGAAATTCTCGATACCGCCGAATCTTTTCAAGAAGTCTCCACAAGACCGATCAAGAAAGTCCCGACACTGCGCGGCAAGACAATCATCAATCTCTTCTTCGAAGCGTCTACACGCACCCGGACTTCATTCGAAATCGCAGGAAAGCGCCTGTCCGCCGACGTTGTAAATATTTCGGCATCCACGAGCAGCCTCTCGAAGGGCGAAACCTTGATCGACACGGCGCGCACGCTTGATGCAATGGCCGCCGATTGCGTGGTCATCCGCCACTCGGCAGCCGGCGCGCCACATACCTTATCCAGGCTCACCAAGGCATCGATCATCAATGGCGGCGACGGAGCACACGAGCATCCCACGCAAGCCCTGCTTGACGCTTACATCATTCGGCAACGAAAAGGCCGGCTGAACGATCTGAAAATCGCCGTCATCGGCGATATTGCACACAGCCGTGTGGCTCGTTCCAACGTTCATCTGCTGACGAAATTCGGCACTCAGGTATGGCTTTGCTCGGCGCCGACTTTAATGCCGCCTGGCATCGAGAAGATTGTTTGCGATCACGGCGAGTTCCTTCACGTAACACATGCGATGGATGAAGCGGTCGCACAAGCGGACGTCATTATGATGCTGCGCGTACAGTTTGAAAGAATGAACGAATCGTTCTTCCCATCGATCCGTGAGTACTTTCGTTATTACGGCCTGACTCGGGAGCGCGCGGAGTACGCCAAATCAGACGTCATCATCATGCATCCGGGTCCGATCAATCGCGGTGTGGAAATCGCCACCGACGTTGCGGATGGACCATACTCCGTCATTCTCGATCAGGTGTCGGCCGGCGTAGCGGTGCGAATGGCTGTTCTGTTTCTGCTGTTGGGAGGCTGATGGATCTCGTCGTGAGAAATGGGCGGCTCGTCGATCCGGCACGGAAAATCGACACCGTTGCCAACATCGTCATTCGCGGCGGCAAGATTCAATCCATTGGCGTTGGAGCGGGCAGTGCTTTGCCCTCGAACATCCCGGTCTTCGATGCAACCGGGCTCATCGTCGCTCCCGGATTCTTCGATATTCATGTGCATTTGCGCGAGCCCGGCACTGAGGAAGCAGAAACGATTGCAACAGGCGGCAGCGCGGCGGTAGCTGGCGGATTCACGGCCGTGGCGGCAATGCCGAATACCAAGCCTCCAAACGACAATCCATCGATCACGTACTACATCATCTCTGAAGCGCGGCGATCCTCTCCGGCGCGCGTGTTCCCGATTGGCGCAATCACGAAAGAACAGAAAGGTGAGACGCTCGCGGAAATCGGCGAAATGTTCGAAGCGGGTATTGTCGGCATTTCCGATGACGGAAAACCCGTCATGGACGCCCAACTGTTTCGGCGCGCACTCGAGTACGCGCGCATGTTCGACATGCCGGTGATCCAACACTGCGAGGATCTCCACCTTTCCAAGGACGGCGTGATGCACGAGGGGATATACTCGACCCGGCTGGGCCTGAAAGGGATCCCTGGCGCAGCGGAAGAGACAATGGTAAGCCGCGATTTGATCCTCGCCGAGATCACGGGCAGTAAATATCACGTCGCTCACCTTAGCACCCGCCGGTCCCTCGAGAACCTTCGAAAAGCCAAGAGTCGTGACTTACGCGTCACAGCCGAAGTCACTCCGCATCACTTCGCGCTGACGGATTCGGCTGTCGCCGATTACGACACCAACGCTAAAATGAATCCACCTCTCCGATCAGCCGATGACGTTGCGGCCATCGTTGAAGGAATCTCCGACGGCACAATTGACGCGATCGCCAGCGATCACGCGCCGCATCACATCAACCTGAAAATGCTCGAATTCGACCGTGCACCGTTCGGTATTACGGGTATGGAAACCGCGGTTGGTCTGGCCCTAACGAAGCTTCAGCTTTCGATTACCCGGCTGATCGAATTATTCTCTATAAATCCGCAGAAGATCATGAAGGTTGCGCCATGGGGCCTGTTCGAAGGGAGTGATGCGGATTTGACCGTCCTGGATCTGAATAGAACCTGGACGTTTGATGTGAACCAGTCGCGGTCCCGCAGCCGAAATTCTCCTTTTCATGGTTGGCCGATGAAAGGAAAAGCAGTTGGAACCATTGTAGGGGGCAAACTTGTCTTCCAAGATCGCGCGTAGGATCGCGACGCTTGCGCTGCTGTCGACTATGGTCGCAGCAACGGCTCTCACCCAAACCGCGAATGTTCAACGCGTCCTCATGGATGCCAAAGTTCAGGCCGCTCAGGAGTTTGTCGCAAAGGACCACGACCGTTTCGTGCGGGAGATTATCCAAATCACGGAGGTCGAAGCCCCGCCCTTCAAAGAAGCAAAGCGCGCCAAGCTATTCGCGGAAATGCTACGCCAGAGCGGGGTGAGCAATGTCGAAATCGATGCCGAAGGCAATGTCGTCGGCCTTCGCAAAGGGATCGGCGCCGGCCCGTTGATTGCTATCGCCGCTCATCTCGACACTGTATTTCCCGAAGGAATAAACGTCAAAGTTCGGCGCGAAGGAACCAAGCTCTACGCGCCCGGAGTTGGTGACGACTCGCGCGCGCTGGCCGTACTGCTGCAAATTGTCCGGGCAATGGATGCGGCGAAGATACAGACCGCAAGCGACATTCTCTTCATCGCGGATGTGGGTGAAGAGGGCCCCGGAGATCTTCGAGGAATGAAGTACCTTTTCCAAAAAGGATCCTATAAAGACAAGATCAAAATGTTCATCTCTCTTGATCCCTTCGGATGGGGGAACGACATTACGACGGCGGGAATGGGCAGCAAACGGTTCAAAGTCATTTTCAAGGGACCCGGCGGGCACAGTTTTGGATCATTTGGTCTCGTCAGCCCGGCATACGCCCTCGGCAATGCGATAGCGAAACTCTCGAGGATGCAGGTACCGCAGAGGCCGAAAACCACCTTTAACGTGGGAGTGGTAGGCGGCGGGACTTCGGTGAACTCGATTCCTTTTGAATCTTGGATGGAAGTCGATATCCGTTCCGAAACGAAGGAAGAACTCAACAGGGCCGTTGAAAATTTCACGCACCTGATGCAAGAGGCCGCCGAAGAGGAAAATCGCGCGCGGTCGACATCGCAGGGAAAAATCGAAATCGACGTGAAGTTGATCGGAGACCGGCCGTTTGGCGAGGTATCCGAGAACGCTGCCATCGTCCAGACAGCCGAGGCGGTCATCCGGGCATTCGGAATGACTCCCACACTTGGCGTAAGTAGCACGGATGCCAACATACCCCTGAGCATGGGCATCCCGGCGATTACCCTGGAGTCCGGAGGCACGGGCTTACGAAATCACACGCTTGATGAATGGATCGATGTTGAAAAGACCCCGAGCGTGAGGGGAATTCACATCGATATGGGGGTCTTGCTGTCGCTCGCGGGAATAAATTAGCCACAAAAAGGCACAAAATTCACAAACACAAATTTTTGTGATTTTTCTGCTTTTTCGTGGCCAATCATCCTACGACCAGATTCAGAATCCGGTTCTTCACGTATACCTTTTTCCGGATCTGCTTTCCGTCCAGGTATCGCGTGATGGCCGGATCGTTTTTCGCCGCTTCCAGCACGGATTCCTCCGGAGCTTCAGCTTTTACCAGAATCGTACCGCGGAGTTTTCCGTTGATCTGGACGGCCACCGTGACGGTATCCGCCCTCGTATAGCGCCCATCCCACTTCGGCCACTTCTGAAAGAAAATCGACGGTTGATGTCCTGTTCTCTGCCACAACTCTTCGGCGAAATGAGGAGCGAATGGTGCAATCGCAACCAAGAACGCTTCGATCGTTTCTTTATCTGGCGGTTGGCTCATCGACGTCACTTCGTTTACAAATTCCATAAATGAACTGACGATTGTATTCATACGGAAGGTTTCCAACCGCTCGGTCACGTTCTTGATGAGCAAGTGCCGCTGAGTCAGCATTTCTGTTGAAGGCGTCGCAGTCCAAGCGCCGTTGTGCATCAACACCCAATGCCAGGCTCGCTTCAGAAAACGGTGCACGCCTTCGATTCCGTTATTTCTCCATTCGGCATCCAATTCAGGCGGCCCCACGAAGAGCTCATACATGCGCAGCGCGTCGCAGCCGAAGTCGCGGACAAGATCATCCGGATTGACGACATTCCCCTTCGACTTCGACATCTTTTCGGCCTTCCCGCTTTTGCCGACATAGGTGATCATCCCCTGGTTAAACAAGCGTAGGAATGGCTCATCAAAATCCACGACGCCGGCATCGTGCAGAAACATCGTGAAGAACCGCGCGTACAGCAAATGTAAGATCGCGTGTTCGACACCGCCGACATAGAGATCCACCGGCAGCCATTTTTTGCCTTCTTTCGTGATGAGCGCGTCTTCGGCATGCGGTGACGCATAACGCAGGAAGTACCACGAAGAGCCGGCCCACTGCGGCATCGTATCGGTTTCCCGCTCGGCGGGGCCTCCGCAGTTTGGACATCGTGTGTTTACCCACTCCTTGATGGCCGCAAGCGGCGACTCGCCCGTGCCGGTCGGCTGATACTGCTCAACGTCGGGCAACCGCACCGGAAGATCTTCTTCAGGTACAGGAACCAGACCGCAGTTGATCGAGCAGTGGACAACCGGAATCGGTTCGCCCCAATATCGCTGTCGCGAAAAAACCCAATCGCGAAGTTTGTAGTTCACCGTAGCGCGGCCGAGCCCTTTCTCTTCCAGCCAGCGCACAATCGCCTTACGGCCTGGATTGGAGGGCATTCCGGTGAACTCGCCGGAATTCACCATTGTGCCTTCACCGATGTACGCCTCTTGCTCGATGCCTTCTTTGGACGAGACGACTTCGCGAATTTCCAATCCCAACTTCTTTGCGAATTCGTAATCGCGCTCATCGTGCGCGGGGACGGCCATGATCGCGCCGGTACCATAAGCCATCAGGACGTAGTCCGCGATCCAGATCGGGATTTTTTCGTTGTTGACCGGATTGATGGCGTATGCGCCGGTGAACACTCCCGTCTTCTCCGTCTTTGCGGCCCGATCCACATCGCGTTCGCTCTTCACCTTCTCGACGTATGCCTCGACCTCTGCCGCTTGCTGCTTAGACGTCACCTCGCTTACCAACGGATGTTCGGGGGCCATGACCATGTATGTCGCGCCGAACAGCGTGTCAGGACGAGTTGTGAAAATATTCAGCGGATGCTTGGCGCCATTCGCTGCGATGGCAGTAAAGGTCACCTCGGCGCCTTCGGACCGGCCGATCCAGTTGGTCTGCATGGTTTTGACTTTTTCGGGCCAGTGGAGTTTCTCAAGTCCGTTGAGCAAGCGATCGGCATATCGTGTGATGCGAAGCATCCATTGATTCAGTTCTTTCTTCGTAACCTCTGTACCGCAACGCTCACAGCGCCCATTGACGACATCTTCATTAGCGATGCCCGTCTTGCAGCTCGGACACCAGTTCACCGGCATAAAGGTCTTGTAGGCGAGGCCCGCCTTGAACATTTTTACGAAAATCCATTGCGTCCACTTGTAGTATTCGGGATCGGTTGTATTGATCTCTCGCGACCAGTCGTACATGGCGCCGATTTCATGGAGCTGCCGCTTGAAATTTTCCACATTCCGCTTCGTGCCGAGTGCGGGGTGGATACCCTTCTGAATGGCATCGTTCTCGGCAGGAGACCCAAAGGCGTCCCAGCCCATCGGATGGAGAACCTTGTAGCCTTGCAGCCATTTGTATCGCGACCAGCAGTCTGGAAGGACGTAACTGCGCCAATGGCCCACGTGGAGTCCGGATCCGGACGGGTATGGAAACATGTCCAGACAGTAATACTTCGGCCTCGGATCCTCATCCCGTGCTTCGTGCAGTCTGTTGGAAATCCAGTATTCACGCCACTTTGGCTCAATCTCTCTATGTTTATAACTTTCGTCCGACATGATCCGAGATTATAGCGTATCGGTTGGCCGTGCTTCTTCAGGCGGGGTTACAATACGGACCGATGATTTTCATTGCTCGATTTACCAACAAGCCCGAAGCGGCGGCACTTCTCAGGCAGCACTATCCTGCGCATGTTGAATGGCTGAAGCAGCACGATTCCGCCATTATCGTCGCGGGGACTATGGACCTTAGGAAATTTTCAAATTAGGTTTACAATAGATGGGGTGTGAAAGGAGTCGTTTATGACGAGACGAGTTCCTGCGTTGGTATTGGCTGCGGTGGTGGTGCCATTCGTAATGACGGCGAGCGCGGCTGCGGCCGAAGTGACTTTTTCTAAGGATATTGCCCCGATCTTTCAGGCGAAATGCCAGGAATGCCATCAGCCGAATTCGATCGCGCCAATGTCGCTGATCACCTATCAAGAAGCGCGGCCATGGGCGAAAGCGATTCGCGAGCGCGTGATCACGCGGCAGATGCCTCCTTGGCATATCGATCGCAGCGTTGGCGTGCAGAAGTTCAAGAATGATATGTCGCTGACCGACGAGCAGGTAGACAAGATCATAGGTTGGGTCGATGCCGGCGCGCCCGAAGGCAATCCGAAAGATCTGCCGCCGCCGAAGCCGCTTGTCACTGACAATGAGTGGAAAGGCGTCCGGGATGGTTACGGGCCGCCAGACCTCATCATCCGGTCCCCCGAATATGTCATGTCTGCCCAACACCAGGACGTGTGGTTCCGGACGATGTCCGACATTCCTCTCGCAGAGCCGCGCTGGGCAAAGATGGTTGAGATTCGTCCGACGAGTCTAAAGGGGCGGCGAACGCTTCATCATTCCGTTGCCTATCTGGTGCTGAACAACGATCCCGACGCCATCAACAAAGGCACCGCGAACGGGCCGGACCGTTTCCGCGACGGTGACGATCTTGTCAACCGCCGGCCGCAGTTGATGGAATGGGCCATCGGCAAAGGCTACGATCTGTTCCGGCCGGATACGGGCAGATTGTTGTTGCCGGGCGAAAAGATTGCCTGGGATCAGCACATTCATGCCGTTGGTGAGGAGATCGCCACAGGTTCGGAGATCGGTATTTGGCTCTACAAGAAAGGCGAGGAGCCGAAGAAGCGAAGCTATCTGATTGCTTTCACGGGAATCCGAAACGGCCGATCTCTCGACATCCCACCGAACACGCTCGCGATGACGGAAGGCTTCACCGTGCTGAAGGAGAACGCGGTACTCGAGAACTTCCAGCCCCATTTCCACCTGCGCGGCAAATCGATGCAGGTCGAAGCGATTTTGCCCGACGGCAGCTCGCAAATCGTCAGCTACGTCGGCAACTTTAACTTCAACTGGATGACAAACTACATCTACGCTGACGATGCGGCTCCCGTGTTCCCGAAAGGAACCGTCATCCATGTGAGTGCCTGGTACGACAACACGCGAGCGAACAAGAACAACCCCGATCCGGATCAGTGGGTCGGTTACGGCGACCGCACTGTCGATGAAATGGCTCACGCCTGGATCAATGTTGTCTATCTCAACGACCAGGAGTACAACGCACTACTCGCGGAACGTAAGACGAAAAACGCTAAAGAGACCGACGCGGGTAATTAGCAGTGAGAAGGCTCGTTAGTCTGAGCGCCGCCGGCGTGATTGCCGGCGGCGTGCTGCTTTTAGGGCAACAGATTCCCGAGCCGCGGAAGCAGTTCGGCGCCGGCGTCACGGGTGCTTTCGAGGGCTGGTTCGACAACAAAGACAGCAGCCGCGGTTTCCTTGTCGGGTATTTCAATCGCAACACGCAACAAGAACTCGACATCCCGGTCGGGCCAAACAATCGAATTGAACCCGGCGGGCCCGACATGGGGCAACCGACACATTTCCTTCCCGGCCGCCAATGGGGAATGTTCGCCATTCCCGTCCCGAAGGTTTTCACTCCACAAGACAAGTTCACATGGACGCTCTTCGTGAACGGCCAGACCACGGTCATTCCTCTTCGCCTGAATCCGGATTACGTCATCAGCCCGTTCAGTGAGATCGGGGCCGGCAACACGCCGCCTGTGATTGGCTTCGAGGAGAAAGCGCCAACGATTCAGGGTCCGATTGCCATGCTGGCTACGGCACCGCCGCGCACGGCGTCTTTGTCCACGCCTCTCGCATTGACGCTCTGGGTGACCGACGACATGAAGTACATCTCGGGCACCGGCACGCCGTCGCCATCGTCGCGGCCTCCGGTAACGCTCACCTGGTCGAAATATCGCGGGCCCGGCGCCGTGACGTTCGACAAAGCCACACCGACTGTTGAGAAGTTGCCGGCCGGAACCGACAACGCGGCCTTCACCGGGAAGGCAACCACGAATGTCAAGTTCAGCGAAGCCGGCGACTACGTGCTCCACGTCACCGTGAATGATTATTCAGGCGACGGAGGAGGAGGATTTCAGTGCTGCTGGACGACCGGACTCGTGAAAGTCTCGGTCAAGCCCTGAGCAGGTCTCACTGCTCCCGGATTCGGCCGGACCGACCTTTAGATTGCCGTTGGTGGCAGCGGATGCGGTGCTTACTGTTTGAGATCGAACGCCAAAATGCAATGGCCCGGCGATCGCGACATACGGTGAAGATTTTTCAGGAACTTTCACCACCTTCCAGCTTCTTGTAACATATCCATATGTTGTCCGGCTTCAGGGAGGCCCTTCTCAAACGATGTCGTCAATGGCAGGCCTTTCACGACTGGGAACGGAATCGGGCTGATACTGTTCTGACCATGGATGAGCGGGTAGCCTGGTACGTGGCTGCCTTCAATTTCGTGAGAAACTTGCCGCAGAAAGTGGTCATTGAAGACAAGAGCGAAAAAATCAAACAAGTCCGGAATTTACAGGCACGCCTGAGACATTTGAAGCTAAGCGATCGCGATGCCTGAGCTGGATGATGCGCTCGTCGAGCTAAGCTCCTGGCTGACCGAAAACGAAATCCGCCATATGGTAATCGGCGGTTTTGCCGTGACTGTGTGGGGTGAACCGCGCTTTACGCGCGATTTGGATGTGACAGTTTCCGTGCCCGCCGACAAATTCGGTCAGATAATTGATCGCATCTGTGCGCGATTCCCTTCTCTTTCGGGTGATCCTCTCAAATTCGTTACGGAAACCCGAGTGCTACCGATCATGGTTGAAGCCGTCCCGGTCGATCTCATCTTTGCTGCCCTACCCTATGAAGAAGACGCGATTGCCCGAGCGCGTCCGATCCATTTGAAGGATGCCAGTGTCCCGGTTTGTTCTCCTGAAGACCTGATCCTGCATAAGATCGTCTCGCCACGTCCCCGAGATCATGAAGACATCGAAGGTGTGTTTCGCTATCGGCATGCGGAACTGGATTATGGCTATTTGGACCCTCGAGTTGAGGAGCTTGCGGACGCGCTCAGTGACCGGAATATGCTCGATTGGTACCGGCGTCTACGCGAACGCTGGCGCAATCGATGATGCATTCGATCTGGCCGACCGCCCTTGCGGAGAAGGCGATTCTGCTGTGATTATTTTTGTGGAGTTCTTTGGAGCGCGCGCTGCCGGCGCTCTTCCTCGATGGATTTGAGACGCTGAGGTCCTGCGGGTAGAAGCTCGGCGCCGTCTGCCCGAACGAGCTTGCGAAAGAACATGCGTTGGGAACCCGTATGGGTGGGATTACCGGTTACCGTGATTCGCTCACCGGCTTTGACGGAGTCGGCGGTCCAGCCGACTTCGGAGAGATTCAGCCTGCCGGCGAACTCCACCGTCCACTTCGCGACCTTGCCGGCGTCATCGGTCACGTTCACAAACATCATGGCGTGCGGATTGACGAATCGGAACTCCGTCACGACGCCCACGACCGTAATCAGCCGTTTCTCGTCATAGACCGGTGAAAAGGCATGGTGGGAACTCGCCGCCGCTGCTGACAGCATCAGCACAGGCATAACGAATATGCACGCGCGCAGTAATCTCACGGCCTCACCCCCTTTTTGAATTCGGTCGGAGCCTGGCAGTTTTCATACGGCGTGATCTTACTTTCTGGGGCCCAGCGCCAGATCTTTTTGAGGACCACCGGTTCCCGGAAAGTCGGAGGATCCTCCATAGTCACCGTGAGCTGCAACGTGTTCCCCTCCTTCGAGCGCGTATAGCGTTCCACGATGCGCAGTTGGTCGCTGTGGCGGGCCGTGGTGGCCAAGTCAGGCAAACCGGCTATATTCGCCGCGATACCGGAAGTCTCAACAATCAAAGTATCGCCGTCCCAGTGTCCTAGGGAATGCCCCATTGCGCTCGGCGGCTGGTTGACCGGGCGCTTGCGGCCGTCCAGATAGATGGTCCGCCGCGCATCCCATTCTCCATACCGGAATTCGAGCCGGTCACGGCCTACTTGCCGTATCTCGAACTGATGAGGCGCAATCATCTGCCGCGCAACGCCCCACGGCTCACAACGAAGAAATCCCGGGTCATCTGCCGGATCAAGGGGAAAAGTCCTCAGCGCGGTCCCCGTTAGCCGCGAACGAAGGTATTCTCGCTCGTATTTCTTGGCTTCTGCTGCAAGTTCCTCGTACGGACGAGCGTCGTTGGCCGGATTGTCGAGCAAGGCATTCAGACGGTCGATTCCGGCGTCGGTGCAGGAGAACGAGCAAAACGAACCTACGATGCTGGCAGGCGGGTCGCTCCACATGCCTTCCAACTTAGAGCGAGATTGGGATTGACCCGGTAAGGGAATGAACAGCAGTACAGGTAGGACCATTAACAATTGAAGGAGATGGTCTCGCCTCATCGCACACTCCTTTCGGATGAATTGCATTACCAAACCTTACAGATCTGATCTGCGAGCTTCACCATCGGCTGTCCCGGTTTGCACGAGAATGCCTTGGCGAACTCCGGCATGTTCACCACCACGCCGTTGATGCGGTATTTTGCCGGCGAATGCGGATCCGTGATGGCGCGAAGACGGAGGTCCTCCGGACGCTCGTTCGTGCATGCCCACTGGGCAAAGCCGACGAAGAATCGCTGATCGGGAATGAGGCCATCGATGGGATTAAGCTGCTTCTCTTTCGTCGCATCTTTCCATGCAACATAAGCAAGGATCTCGCCACCCAGATCCGCCACATCTTCACCTAACGTGAGCTTACTGTTAATGTGCACGTCGTCAACGACAACATACTTAGCGTACTGATCTTCAACACATTGCGTTCTTGCCTCGAACTTCTCCCGATCGGTTTTCGTCCACCAGTTTTTCAGGTTGCCTTTCGCGTCGAACTGGCTGCCCTCATCATCGAAACCGTGCGTGAGTTCGTGGCCGATGGTTCCGCCGGTGTCGCCATAGTTGGGCGCGTCGTCGAGTTTCGCGTCGAACAGCGGTGGCTGAAGCACGCCGGCAGGAAAGTTGATGTCGTTCATTTGAGGGTCATAATAGGCATTCACCGTCGGCGGTGTCATGTGCCATTCCCCTCGATCGACCGGCTTGCCGACTTTATTGATCTGCCGGCGCCGTTCGAATTCCGAAGCGCGCGCGATGTTTCCTCGAAAATCATCGCGCGTGATGCGAATTGAACTGTAATCGCGCCACTTCTCCGGATGACCGATTTTGTTTCGGATGCCGGCCAACTTTTCAAGAGCCTGTTGTTTCGTTTCCGGGCTCATCCAGTCGAGATCCCGGATGCGTTTGCTCATTGCATCTTCAATGCGCCGCACCATATCGAGCGTGCGCGCCTCTGCCTCGGGGCCGAATGTTTTTCGGACGTAGATCTGCCCCAAGGCTTCGCCAAGATTGCCGTCCGTGTATTGCACACACCGTTTCCAGCGAGGCTGCATGTCTTCGACTCCCCGGAGGTACTTGCGGTAGAAGTCGAAATTCTCCTGTACGAATTTGGACGACAGGTGCGATGACGCCGAATCCACGACGTGATATCGAAGGTATGTCTTCCAGTTTGCGAGCGAGCTGCGTTCCAATTGCGCATTCATCTCGCGGAAGAAATCCGGAGGCGCCACATTGACGATTTCGAAACTGGGATATCGCAGTTCTTTGTAGTAAAGCGGCCAGTCAAAGTTCGGCGCCAGCTTCGACAATTCCGCTATCTTTATCTTATGTTTCAACTTGTATGGATCGCGCCGATCGACTCGAGTCATGGAAGCCTTTGCCAGCAGCGTTTCCAGACTCATGACGACTTCCGCGTTCTTTTTCGCCGTTTCGGCACCGTCTCCCATCAACTCGAAGAGGCGCTGCACATGCTGCAGGTAGCGCGTACGGATCTCTTTGGATTTATCGTCGTCTTTGGCGTAGTAGTCGCGGTCCGGCAGACCTAGGCCGCCTTGATCGAGCTCCGCAATCTGCTGCTCAGAGTCATCCGGATCCTGAGTTGAGCCCTGGCGGAAGAGAATCGCGCTTCCATAGGTCAGTTGGAGACGGCCGATAAACCGCGCTAATTGCCGGACTGATCGGAGCCTGCTGATCGCGTTCAGGTCTGCTTCCAGAGGAATCAGACCGCGTTTTTCGACCGTCAGCTCATCCATGCACGCACTATAGAAGTCACCGATCTCTCGCGTCACTTCATCGCGGGTCGTCTGGGACGAAGCCGCCGCCTGTTCCAAGATGCTGCGCAGATATTTCAAATTGTCTTCATAGAGTTTTCCATACACGTCCCACCTCGTTTGATCCGGCGGAATCGGATTGTTCTTTTGCCATCCACCGCAGGCGTACTTATAGAAGTCCACACAAGCATCGACGGACTTATCCATCGCGCTGAGGTCCAGGCTTGGGGTATATGGGAACGCGGGATCTTGGCTCTCGGCAAAGGAGCAGAGGAGCAGGATGAACAAACAAGCGAATAGGGCGGTTCGTTTGGTCACCACGCTATCGTAGCATGCGGATTACAAGGCGGCGCGCCATAGCGTGGTAAGAGAGGAAATTGCAATCAGTGGGCCAGGGGCGAGAGAAAAACTCCCCTCCTAAGTTAGGAGGGGTGGCTTCGCGAACCGCGAAGCGCGAGCCCGCGCGAAGCGCAAGCGCGATAGCGCGCAGCCTCAAGAAACAGGGCGAAGCCTCAAAAGAAGTGAGCGAAGACGGGGTGGTTCTAATGGGAACCACCCCGCCTCGCCCTTGCGGGCTCGGCACCCCTCCTAACTTCGGAGGGGAGTTCCCACTTCATTGAATTGCGGCGGGTGTCCATTGCGAGGTTGGCCAACTTGTCGGCTTCGGCGTTGGCTTCGCGGCGGACGTGTTCGATCGAGAACTGAGGAATCAGTTCAATCCAACGCAACGCGCTGTTGTGAAGAACACGGATGCCTTCATTCTTTACCTGATATTCGCCCTTGATCTGCTTGACGACCAACTCGGAGTCCGCGAAAACCCGAAGCTCTTCACATCGGGTGAAAACGGCGAAGCGGAGTGCGGCAAGAAGAGCCGAATATTCGGCATAGTTGTTTGTCCCGACACCCAGATATTCGGCGATCCGTACCACACCGGGAAAGTACACTCCAATGCCCGCCTCGCCCGGATTGCCGCGTGAGCCTCCGTCGATATAGGCGGACAATTTCATTTATGCGACTTCGAAAGGATGGTCGAGATTTTCCGGATCATAGAGGATGCGCTGGCACGCATCGCACGCGATGATCTGATCGTTGCGGTGGATTTCTTGATAAACCTGAGGCCGGATTCGGACCTGACAAATTTCGCAGACTTCATTTCTAGCCGCGGCGACAGCGATTCCGCCGCGAGCCTTGCGGACGCGCTCGTATCGAGGAAGCAAGTCGGAGGAAATCGAGGTTTCGATCTCTTTGCGCTCCTTTAAGTACGATTCCAGACCGCTGAGATCGTGCTGGTTTTGTTCGGTGAGTTGCCTTCGCTCTTGATCGACTTTCTGCTGATCTTCTTTCAACCGCGCCTCGGCGACTTTGATATCTCCCTGAGATGACTCGGCATCCACCATCAGATTCAGGATGTCGTCCTCGATCTTCCGGATGGCATTCTGCGCGTGTTCAATTTCATGTTGAAGCGCCCGGTATTCGTCATTCGTCTTCACAGCCATCATCTGATCGCGGTATTTCGAAATCTTGCTTTCGATCGAGCTGATCTCACTTTCAAGTTTCTTCCGATTTCCTTGGTTGCTCTTCGCCCGCTCCTTGATGGATTCCAGAGCGGCCTGGGCGGATCTCAGCTTCTCGTCGAGAGCTTTCGAAATTCCGGGGAACTTATCAATTCTAGTGCGGAGTTGTTGAATGGCGAGGTCAATGGTTTGGAGTCTTATAAGTTGCTTTAGATCCTGATTCATCGTTCAACGAGTGGGCCCAGTAGGACTTGAACCTACGACTCCCCGGTTATGAGCCGGGAGCTCTAACCGACTGAGCTATGGGCCCAAAAATAACAAATGACAGTTGATCATTGAACAATGACATTAAATGCTTTGTCATTGTTCAATGATCAACTGTCATCTTACCTCAGTCTCGCCCGGTCCCATCTAGGAATGCGCGGAGCCGGCGGCTGCGGCTGGGGTGCCGCAATTTCCGTAGAGCCTTGGCTTCGATTTGACGGATGCGTTCGCGGGTGACGGCAAAGTTTTGACCCACTTCTTCCAAAGTGTGCTCGGTTCCATCTTCCAGACCGAAACGCATCTTGATGACGCGCTCTTCGCGCGGCGTGAGCGTGTTCAACACCTGCTCGGTCATCTCTTTTAAGTTGATGTTGATTACGGCATCGGCCGGTGACACCACGCCACGGTCTTCGATGAAATCGCCCAGATGCGAATCTTCCTCTTCGCCAATCGGCGTCTCCAACGAGATCGGTTCCTGTGCGATCTTTAGAACCTTCCGGACCTTAGATACCGGAATGTCCATACGCTTTGCGATTTCTTCGCTCGTAGGTTCACGCCCGAGTTCCTGCACAAGAGCACGAGAGGTCCGGATCAATTTGTTGATCGTCTCGATCATGTGCACCGGAATTCGGATGGTGCGTGCCTGATCGGCGATCGCGCGGGTGATGGCCTGCCGGATCCACCATGTGGCGTAAGTTGAAAACTTGTAACCGCGGCGGTATTCGAATTTATCCACAGCCTTCATCAATCCGATGTTGCCTTCCTGGATCAGATCGAGGAATTGCAGTCCGCGATTCGTGTATTTCTTGGCGATCGACACGACCAGACGGAGATTGGCTTCGACCAACTCGCGCTTCGCGACTTCGGCCTGTACCTGGCCTTGCATGATCGTTTGCAATGTGCGCTTCAGTTCGAGAGCCGTGGATTTTGTGTCATCTTCGACGGCAGCAATCTTCGCTTTGACATGCCGGATGTCCTTCTGGATTGCCTTGCGATACTCCTTCTTCGTGTGATCCGCTTTGCGTTCGAGCCGGCTGAGCTCCTGCTCCAGGGGCCGCATCTTCTCGACGGTGCCTTTCATCAAACCGACGAGCCGCAATTTTTCGGAAATGGAAAATTCCAGGGAGCGGACAAGCTGCGAAAGATTGACTCGGGTTCGGGCTAGATTCCAGTAAGCCCGGCGGTAAGGCCCTTTCTTTGCCTTCGGGACCGTGTCGAGTTTTGCGCGGAGTTGGTTGACCTTTTTATACGTTTTGTTGATCTGCTCGATGATCTCGAGGGTTTCCTGATGTTTCTCTTCGATCTTTTCGTCAGTCAGTTCCTCGTCGCTGAACTGCAGGATGTCCTTGATGATGCTCGGATCCCTCTTCAGTTGGTCTCCAAGCGCGATGATCTCACGTACGATGACCGCGGAACGGGAGAGCGATTTCAAAACGGTCATCTGGCCCCGCTCGATGCGTTTTGCGATCTCGACTTCGCCGTCGCGTGTAAGCAACGGCACGGTTCCCATCTCGCGCAAGTACATGCGCACAGGGTCGTTGGTTTTTTCGAGAGCTCCCGGCGTCAGGTCCAGTTCGATATCTTCGGGCTGTTCCTCGAATTTCTTTTCGCCGGCTACTTTGTCGAGCCCGGCAAAGCTTTGGTCGTCGGTATCGATGACTTCGATGCCGGCGGTTCCAAATGCGGAAAACAGATCGTCGAGATCCTCGGCCGAAGAGCTGATTTCCGGAGGGAGCAGGTCGCTGACTTCATCGTAAAGGAGATATCCTTTCTCCTTTCCGATATCGATGAGTTTCTGGACTTCGTCGTACTTTTCCTCGAGCCCGCCCAGCGACTCTTCCACAGCAACCGCGGCGGAGCGCTTTTGGTTCGCCTCCGCGCCTGCAGGGTGTTGTTGCTTCTTATGATTGCCTTTATTCATGCCTTTATTCACTAATAAGCGGCTCCTTCGTCTTTTCAAGCTTTAAACGCCTCCCACACGGCTTTTTTCAGCGATTATTTTCATATGCCTTTCCATCGTTTCGACCAACTCGGGAGGGGCGCCATCGGATCCGTTGTACTGTTTGAGCCGTTCACGGATCTCCCCTATCTTTTTGACGTGATAGGCATCATTGAGTCGCTTGACAGAAGCCAGTGCCTCATCGGCGGAAACACGTCCAAATGGCTCTAGAAGTGCTGCGCGGACTTGCTTCCGAAGCTCTTCATCGGAAATGTCTTCGAGGGCATTTTCGACGTTTCCGCCTGGGTTATTGGTAATGTTTCGGAGCACCGGTGCAGACCAAACTTCCGACAGAAAGTCGCCTTGTAGAGAGGCCTGCAAGTGCTTTGCAATCTCGGGTTCCTGGATTAAGGCATGTATTAACTGCTTTTCCGCGAGTGTCAGTTTGCGCTCAGGCTCGATCATGCCCTTGCTCGGGACGGCCGGACGGATATCCGGCGGACGCGGTGTCAAACGAAGCCGCTCCAGAATCGCGCTTTCCGGAACCTTGAACCCTTCAGCCACAGCCCGTGCGACCTCAAGTTGTTCGATACGGTCTTGGATTTTCGCGACATGCTGAACGACGTCCTGTACAGCAGTCGCCTTCATCGCCGGTTCATTCAGATCGTAGTGGCGAGCGGCCTCGGCCATTAGGTATTGCCAGAAATAAGGGGCATTTGCCAGTAACCGCTTGTAAACTTCAGCGCCTTCTTTCCGAACGAAGTCATCCGGATCCAACCCCCCGCTCAGCTTGAGGATTCGAATCCGTAAACCCTTCCCAAGCAACAGGTCGATTGAACGGCGCATTGCGTTTTGACCGGCAGCATCCGGATCGTAGTTCATCACGACCTCGGGTACATACCGGGACATGATCGCCACCTGCTGCTGGGTCAAACTCGTGCCGCACGACGCCACGACGTTTTCGATTCCTGCCTGGTGCAAGCTCAAGCAGTCAAAATAACCCTCGACGACAACGAGCCGGCCCGCTTTCTGAGCCACATCCCGCGCGAAGTGCAGCGCGTAAAGTACATGCGACTTGGAGTACAGCGGCGACTCGGGCGAGTTGAGATACTTTGGCTGAGCGTCAACAAGTGCGCGGCCTCCGAACCCGATCGTCTTACCTCGCTCGTTCCAGATTGGAAACATCAGGCGGCGGCGAAATCTGTCGTAAACTTCGCCCCCGTCATTCTTTACAAACAGGCCGCTACCCACCGGATCGCTGAGCCGCAAATAGTTGGACAAGCCGGCTGCCGGGGCATAGCCGAGGCGAAATCGCTCGAGGTATTGGGGTTGGATCTGCCGCTTCTCCAAAACCTGCCTTGCCGGAGCTGCCTCGTCCGCCGAGAGCTTCTGATGAAAATACGATGCAGCACGTTCGTAAATTTCAAAAAGGTGCTGGCGCTCGTCGAATTTTTTATCGTCCAAACCCGACGCCGCCGGGATCGGAACGCCACATTTCTCGGCGACGGTCCGCACGGCTTCAGGGAAAGAGACTTTCTCAGCCAGCATTACGAATGAGAAAACGTCCCCTCCTGCGCCGCAACCAAAACAGTGAAAAATTTGCTTCTCTCGGTGGACTGAAAACGAAGGTGTCTTTTCGGAATGGAACGGACACAGCCCCTTGAATGCACTTCCTGCGCCCTTCAGACTCACATAATCCGAAACCACTCGGACGATATCGGCAGAATTACGAACGGTTTCGGTAAATTGGTTCATTAGGCTGCCGTGGGGTCCAAAAAAAACTAAATCAAATAACTTATACGTTTGGACATGAAAATTTCAAGTCCAAATTAGTCCCTTAACGTGACAATGGTTACGCCACGGCCGCCTTCCGATTGGGGTGCGGACTCAAAACGGCTGACGTGGGGGTGCTTCCGGAGCTGCTCCGAAATCGCCTGGCGCAAAGCGCCCGTACCCATCCCATGCACAATGCGGACTGGATTGACTTGGGCAAGGAACGCATCGTCGAGGAACTTGTCGGTCATATCAAGGGCTTCATCCACATTTCGTCCGATGACGTTGATCTCGGTTTTTTCGAGGTGCTTCGGTGAGATGCTCAAGTGAACGCGGTCCGGCAGCTTGGGCCCAACATCCTCGATTACCTCTAAATCATTCAGAGGCCTACGCAGTCTGATGTTTCCCATGAGCACTTCGGCTTCTCCATCCTTTATTGACGCTATTGTGCCGGTAACCGCCAACGACAGCACTCGCACTCTCTGCCCCTCTCCCCCTGGGAGAGGGCGCCGCGCCTGCGGCGCGGCGGGTGAGGGTCCCAATTTCGACGTCGGCTCGATTCTCTCCTTTTCTTTACTCAGCTCCCTGGCCGCCTCCGCCTTGGCATCCGCCAACTTCTTCTGATACTTCTTAACCGATTCCTCGCCCGCCGATTCCAGCTCCCGCAAAGCCTTCCCCGACATTTCCTGAACGATGCGTTCGAGTTTCTTCTCGACCCTCGCGATTTCCTGTCTCTGCTGCCCTGTGAGCTGCTCGAATTCTCTTCGCTTCCACTCTTCGAACTCTTGACGTTCTTTTTCCAGCCGCGACTTTTCGTGCTCGAGGTTGGCCACGCGACGCCTCAACTCTTCGACATAATGGGCAGCTTCAAGGTCTGCCGTATCAAGGTAACCGACCGCGGACTCGAGCACCGGCCGGGGCAACTGAAGTCGCTCCGCAATTTTCAAGCCGCTCGACGCACCCGCCAAACCGTGAATCAACCGATAGGTCGGTTCGAGTGTGATTTCATTGAATTCCATCGCCGCGTTCGCAACGCCCGGTGTCGTTTCTGCATAGACCTTCAACCGGTTGTAATGGGTTGTAGCAATCGCCAAGGCGCCGATTTCTCGGAATTTGTCCAGAACGGCACGGGCAAGGGCGGCGCCTTCGCCGGGCTCGGTGCTGCTTCCGATTTCATCGAGTAAAACGAGCGACCGGACCGTCGCCGACTCGATCATCGACTTGATAGCCAGAACATGGGCCGAAAATGTGCTGAGGTGATCGGTAATCGACTGCTGATCGCCAATGTCGGCGAGGACTCGATCAAACACCGGCAACGTCGCTTCCTCAGCCGGAACAGGAATCCCGGACTGAGCCATAAGAGCAAAGAGGCCCACAGTCTTGAGAACCACTGTTTTGCCTCCGGCATTTGGACCGCTGATCACCAGAACTCGTCGATTGGAATCCATATCCAGGGAAACAGGTGCAACCGATCCGTTTTCACGCCGGAGGTTATCTTCCAAAAGCGGATGACGTGCCTTGATCAGGCTGAGCAGTAAGCCCCGGGAAAAGCTGGGGCCCACACAATTGAAATCGCGCGCAAAGCGGGCTTTCGCGAAAACCAACTCGATATAAGCCGACAGCGAGCGCGCGAACTCCAGAGACGCCGTACTGGCCTGAATCAAATCCGTCAGCTCGGCGAGTATTCGAGCGATTTCGGCCCTCTCTTCATCCTGTAGCCGGACCAACTCATTGTTCATCTCGAGAACCGCAAGCGGTTCCATAAACACAGTCGCTCCACTGGAGGAACTGCCATGGATGATGCCTTCAACGCTGCGCTTCTGCTCGGTTCGGATGGGGATCACGAATCGTCCATTGCGAATCGTGACGATTTGTTCCTGCAGTTGCGGTGAGTACGCGGGACTTCGGACGATCGATTCCAGCTTCTCGGTCAAACGCGAGCGTGTCGTCGAAAGGGCCTTCCGGATTCGCGCCAGTTCAGGACTGTATTTGTCGTCCACTTCACCGTTTTGAATCGCGCGGCCAAGATGCTTCCCGAGTTCGCGAAGATCCGGAAATCGATGGGCAGTTTGCGCCAGCTTCGGAAATTTTTCGCGATCCTCTTTCCACTGAATACGCAATCCTTCTACTTGCGTCAGGAACAACTGGATTGCTTCAATCTCGGGGATTTCCAGCATTACGCCGGAAACGGTGAGCTTGTCGAGTACCTGGCCAAGCATGGGAACATCGTGGAAAGGCAAACGATGTTCTCTCAAATAGGACATCGCTTCGGCTGTGATCGCGTGCTCCGACTCGAGCTTCTGCTCATCGGCTGTCGGGGCAAGATCGTCCAGCGCAAACTTCCCAGCCTCGGTCGAAACATAGCGGCCAAGCAGATCCTTCAACCGGTAATATTCAAGGGCGTCGAGCGAGAAATCCATAAAGCGGATGCTATAGGCGGTTGATCAAACTGGCGACAACAGCTGCTCCATAACCGTTGTCAATATTGACGACCGTAACGTTTGAAGCGCAGCTATTCAGCATACCCAGCAATGCGGCCACGCCATTAAAGCTGGCACCATAGCCAACGCTGGTAGGAACTGCAATAACAGGCACAGACACGAGTCCTCCCACGACACTGGGTAATGCTCCCTCCATACCTGCAACGACGATGATGACACGCGACCTCACAAGACGCTCGCGCCGGTCGAGCAACCGATGGAGGCCCGCGACGCCGACATCGTACAGTGAGTCGACTTCGTTACCCATCACTTTCAATGTGACGGCCGCTTCCTCGGCAACGGGCATGTCGGACGTACCGGCCGAAACAACCATGACTGTGCCTTTGCCCAAAACTTCGTTGGTCTTTTTGATGACGATCGCCCGCGCACTGTCAAAAAACTCGGCTTCCGGCACGATTTGCTTCACGCGTTCAAAATGAGCCGGAGTCGTTCGAGTAACCAGAATGTTGTGATTATTCTTGTACATGGACTCGACAATTTTTCCGACTTGATCGACAGTCTTGCCCATGCCGAATACCACTTCCGGAAAACCTTGGCGAATCGTGCGATGATGATCGACGTTCGCGAATCCCAAATCCTCGAAAGGAAGGGCCCTCAAACGGTTCAAAACGTCGGCGCTGGAGATTATTCCTGCCTTGTATTGTTCTAGGATGGTGCGAATCTCTTGTTCGGTCATCACTTGAATAGAATTTAAAAAATTGAACAATGACAATTGAACAGTGAACAATGAACATTTCTGAAAAAATTGCCAATGTTCAAGGTTCAATTGTCATTGTTCAATTACAGGAGATGAAGCTCCCTATAACATTCTAACGGACGCAGCGGTGTATTGAGAGGATCATGAAAGATGGCGTGAATATCTTTCCGGGAAATGCGTGATTGCATGTATGCAATATAAAGCCGTCGTCCTAGAGCGTAGCCGAGCAACTGGGCAAGCATTCGCTTGGTTTTCTGCTTACCGGCTCTGGCTTCAATGGCGGAACGCAGCGCCGCAAAATGCTGAGCGCCCGGCCGTTTTCCCGGGTCAATTAGAAGTTCGATTGCGCGCGTGAGTTGCTCGTTTCGGCCAATCTGGCTGAGCACGCGCCCCGCAAGAGATTCGATGCCGTCTCTGGACGAGTCCAGGACCTTCGAGCAAAAGTATCCTAAGCCGTGTTCGATCACATTCACAAAAAATTGATCGCGAGCCGCTCGTTCAATGGGCTTGTCGAGTTCGCCGCGGCACGCCTGATGGATGAATCGTGCGAATTCCTCGGCTGCATTGCCGATTTCGAATTGACCGGCCCAAAGCGAATCGAACTCGGGCAAGGACATCAGTCTCTCGGCCTGTTTGTCCATCGCCAGGAAATTGATCATCGTTTCCATGAGTGTCTGCGCGAGAAGCGTCCAATCACCGCACGAATCTTCCTCGATGCATTTGTGAAGGTACTGCCGGAACGATTCGTATTTCTCGATCGGCGTCGCATTGAAGACGCAGTAGCAACCCTCGCGCACGCGCACCGCGCGGGCCTGATCGAAACCGGTCTCCTGGAGTTTCCAATACAGTGCATCGATATTCTGAAGGACGAGCAATTGTCTCGATTCGATTCCTTTCCTTTCGAGGATCGCGCGGACGCGCTGCGGCAAATGATTGTTGGCCAGATGCGATTCCCCAAAGACGACAACCAGGGTTCGTTGCGGATCGTTTGCTAGAAGCCGGGCTACCCGGCGAGCAACACCAAGGTCGCGGCGGCTGATGCTGCGCATGTCATTTCGGGGATGACAGTCCGCTCCGTATATCGGGATATCTAGTTCGCGGGCAGCGGCGAAAATGGTTTTGTACCCTTCCCAATCGCAGCCCCATTCCTCGCGGTAGTGGATTCGCTCTAGGAAGTCTTGTTCCGAAATTTTGCCCGCCATCCAACAGTCGAGGATCTCTTGGTTTCGAGCAAAGACAGGCTCAACAGCAACGGCAATATCCCTTTTATGCGCTTTCAGCTCTCTTAGGAATTCGGATGCATAGGTTTGGCTTTGGATAAGCGCGTGATAATCCCCGATCCAGATTAAGTTCGCCTGCCGGGCTTGCTCTAAGATCTCGGCGGGATCGTTGACAGATTCGAAGTTCTGGAATTCGCGATTAAACTCCTGGGTGTATTTGCGGCTAAGTGACGCACCCATCTCGCCAATATCGTTTTGAATGCGGCGGACGGCTTCTCTTTTGAGAGCCGTTACTTCCTTAAGCCGCTGTCTGGAATACGTCATAGTAAGTTAGACTAATGACAGTCCCTATCGGGAGCCAACTGTTGATTCTGCGAAAGTTACAGATAACCCTCGACATGATTACGTTCGAGCACACCATATTCGCCCTTCCCTTTGCATTTATAGGGGCATTGTTGGCGCGAAAGGGGTTGCCGACCGGCTGGCAATTGACCTGGATCATTGGTGCCATGGTCGGAGCACGAAGTGCCGCAATGACTTTCAACCGGATTGCGGATCTCCGTTATGACAAATCGAATCCACGCACCAGCGAACGCGCTTTGCCGCGTGGCGCGTTGTCGATGGAGTTCGCTGTCGTTTTTACGATTGCCATGTCCCTCTTGTTCGTTTTTTCGGCGTGGCAACTGAATTCATTGTGCTTTTATCTATCGTTTCCGACGCTGGCAATCCTGCTTCTATATTCGTACACTAAGAGATTCACATCGCTGAGCCACGTCGTGTTGGGTTTCGCCGTCGGCTGTGCCCCTCTCGCCGCATGGTTGGCGGTAGGTGGCGAGTTTGCATGGCCTCCGGTTCTTCTGAGTGGCGCTGTCATGTTCTGGGTCGCTGGGTTCGACTTGATCTACGCGCTGCAAGATGTCGAATTTGATCGAAAGGCGAAGCTGTTTTCCCTGCCTTCGAGGTTCGGTATCGCGCCGGCGCTGCGCATATCGAGCGTTTTTCATGCAGCAACGATCATTCTGTTGGCGGCAACTGCGGTGATTACGAATCTTGGTTGGGTTGCCTACGCAGGCATCGCGATTGTGGCGAGTATCTTGTATTGGGAGCATCGGCTTGTGACGCCGAATGACCTAAGCCGGATCAACGTTGCGTTTTTTAATCTGAACGGCTACGTCAGCATTCTCTTACTTCTCACGTTTGCAGGGGATATCCTAATAAGGTGAGTAATTTCTATTTAGCGATGGCCCTCATTCTTCCGCCCGAGCGTAAACATTTCTACCAGTTTCCTGCGATCGATCACTGGAACAGCCTTTACAAGCTAACCGCTTTTGATATTTTCATCCTGATCCCATATCTCACGATCCTGACCATTCTCGCCATTTATGGTATTCACCGATATCATCTGGTGTTTCTTTACTTGAAACACAAGGATAAGACTGCGCACCCCCATGCAAAGCTGGAAATAAAACCGCGAGTCACGATACAGCTTCCGATTTACAACGAAATGTACGTTGTGGAACGGCTTGTCGAGGCAGCTTGCAATGTGGGTTATCCGCGCGAGCTTCTGGAGATCCAGGTTTTGGACGACTCTACCGATCGCACCGTCGAAATTGCTGCTGCCTGCGTGGAGAAATATCGCGAGAGTGGGTTCAATATTCAGTACGTTCACCGGGCCAATCGCAAAGGTTTCAAAGCCGGCGCTCTCGAAAATGGTTTGAACCTAGCGACAGGTGAATTGGTCGCCATCTTCGATGCGGATTTCATTCCTGCGCCGAACTTCCTGGAAGACGTTGTCGATTATTTCAGCGATCCGCAGGTCGGAATGGTTCAGGTGCGTTGGGGCCATATCAATCGCGAATATTCTTTGCTGACGCAAGTGGAGTCTGTAATTCTCGATGGCCACTTCATCATCGAACACGGCGGACGGCATTTCTCCGGGCGGTTCTTCAATTTCAACGGCACGGCAGGCATTTGGCGGCGCACCGCAATTGAAAGCGCTGGAGGATGGCAACACGATACGCTGACTGAAGACACCGATCTCAGCTATCGCGCCCAAATGGCCGGATGGCAGTTCCTTTACCTGCCTCACATCGTTTGTCCAGCCGAGCTTCCGGTTGAGATGAATTCGTTCAAGAGCCAGCAGGCTCGATGGGCGAAAGGACTGATTCAGACCGCCATCAAATTGCTTCCGCGAATTCTCCGAAGCGAGCTGCCGTGGAAAATCAAGATCGAGGCCTTCTTCCATCTCACGGCCAACATTGCGTACCCCCTGATGATTGCGCTCTCTTTTTTGCTACTGCCCGCGATGATCGTGAGGTTCAATCAGGGTTGGTTCCAGATGCTTTATATCGATCTACCTCTATGGCTGGCTTCGACGGCTTCGGTTTCGACCTTTTATTTGATTTCGCAAAAGGAACTCTATCCGGATTGGAGAGTCCGTCTGCGCTACCTGCCGTTCCTGATGACGGTCGGAATTGGACTGTCGGTCAGTAACTCGAAGGCCGTAATGGAAGCGCTCTTAGGCATCAAGAGCAGTTTCAAGCGCACACCCAAATACCGAATCGAGAGTAGGAAAGACCGGTGGGCCACGAAGAAATATCTCCGGCGAACCGGTGTCATGCCTCTATTCGAATTGAGTCTCGGCGCGTATTTCGCGCTCGTGGTTTTCTACGCGTTCGTGAATCAGAACTATCCCACCATCCCCTTCTTGATGTTGTTTGTTGTCGGTTTTACCTACATGGGGCTCATGTCAATCGTGCACATGACGCTGCACCGATGGTTAAAAAACATATAGCCGCGGTTTGCTTATTTCTCGCCCTCACGCCACTCCTTGCAACTGAAAAGGAACCGCTGGGAGAATACAAATCCCGCCGGGAGCGGCTGGCGGCGCGGATCAAGGGCAATGCGCTCGTCCTTCGCGCGGCTCCGGAACAAGAGCTGGTGAAGTACCAACAAGAACGAAATTTTTACTATCTCACCGGATTCGATCAGCCCGGAGCGATTTTGCTGCTGGATGCGAGCTCGGATCCGCCGCAGGAATTTTTCTTTTTGCCCGAACGGAACTCCGCCGCGGAACGTTGGACGGGACCCAAACTTGGTCCCGGTGCAGACGTGGAAAAGATAACCGGCTTTGCGAGAGTTCTCTCGACATCCGATTTTGACACGACGCTCAAGCGAGCTTCAGAAGGAGCGAAAGCCGTATATGGTTTGAAGGACGTTGAGAGCGATATCGCTTATCTGCGGCAAACCAAATCGCCCACAGAAATCGCCCTGTTGGAAAAAGCCGTTCAGATAACATTGAAGGCACATCAAGCTGCGGCCCGTACAATTGCCCCGGGCGCGATGGAATACGAGGTCCAGGCCGCGCTGGAATACGAATTCACGCGCAATGGTGCGGAGCGACCCGGTTATCCCTCCATCGTGGGCTCCGGACTGTTTTCGACAATCCTTCACTACAACGTCAACACGCGACGCATGCAAGCAGGCGACGTGGTTGTGGTTGATGTCGGTGCCGAATATAGCGGGTACAGTGCGGATGTGACGCGTACGTACCCGGTCTCCGGAAAGTACTCCCCACGCCAACGCGAGATCTACCAAATCGTGCTCGATGCCCAAAAGGCGGCAATCGCAAAAGTCAAACCCGGCGCGCGGATCAGCGACCTGCACAATGCCGCCATGTCGCACATTCGATCAAAGGGCTACGAAAAGTATTTCATTCACGGAACCAGTCACCACATTGGACTCGAAGTCCACGACGTTGGCGATACATCTCGTCCTTTCGAACCGAACATGGTGATCACCGTCGAGCCCGGCATTTATATCCCCGAAGAACAACTCGGCATCCGAATCGAAGACGACGTGGTCGTCACAACGAACGGTCATCGAGTTCTCTCTGACTTTCCGAAGGAAATATCTGAAATCGAGAGCCTGTTTAAGAGATAGGGCTTAGTTCCGAGGATTGACCGTGACGTCGACGTCGAAGGGACCAGCCAACTGGCCGTCACTGGCAAGAGCTCGAAGACGGTAATTGCCCGGCGCGCCGAACGTTACTTTGGTTTGCATGGTCACGGGTTTTCCGTAACTGCGCTCGCTCATGATATCAGGCTCAAAGCGAACTCTGCCTGAACCGCGGTAAACGATCCATCGGATGCGCACACCTTGTTGGCGGCCCGGGGCGGTGATCGGCTTCGGCCGGCCGTCATCGGTGGCGGTGACGGTCAATGTCAGGGGATCACCCAGCTTGATTGTCTGGGCTGGGCTTCCTGTCATCGTGGGAGCCACGTTGTCGAAGTCAACGTCACCAAGTCCGGTGGTCATCAACATCGCATCGCGCGGAGAATTTTTGGAAATGATTCCTTGATCGACTTCCCATTCCGGCTCGAGCCAGGCTTTGGCTTGATTCGTATGGCCACGGTTCGTCAGCGTCCAGACGAGCCTTTTATCTTTCGGCCAATCTTTGGGTACGACGACACCCAACACCCACCATCGCGGCGACGGGTAAAAATGTGTAGGCTGGCCCTGATCGATGTTATCCGTATCGAACTTGTTATCCGGACCAATCGGGATGTCGACCTCTTCTTCCGAATTCCTGTTGTAATACCCGAAGTAAAACGTGTAGGTCCCATCCGGATTCATTTTCCAGCCGTCGAATGTCGGACTCACATCCTGCCCACGCGCGTATTTGATCTGATATTGTCCAAACAGGCTGGAGACCAAGAGGATAAAAAAACAGAACGACACGATCCCGATAAGGACACTTCTTTTGGTGTAGCGGCGGTCGTAGAAGCTGTGAACGAATTGACCCATCTGCCAATCTAGCCGCGGAAGCGGCGTCAGCACATTAGCCCCGAGCGTAAACCCTGGGTCAGAGTTGATCGCAGCCAAAAGCCCAGACAGGGCGACATATTCTGCCGCCCCTTCTGGGGACTATTCGATCCACTGTACGTCTTCCCAGGGCTGACGCCCTGGGGTAGTTTCTGTCGCCGCTTCGCGGCGAAACAATTCATTCACCCCTGTTCATTCCCGCGAACTGGTCAGGATCCGCTGTGCTGCTTTTCTCTCTTCAACCTCTTTTTTGTAATCCGGTTCGGGCATGTAGTACCAACTGATCCAGGCGGAACCCATTTCGTCCACCGTTCGTTGTCCCCATGTGATCTGCGCATCAGGATCCGGGTTGAACTTGTTCGCGGCTGTGTTGTCATGCCACGAGATCGAATGCAGAACAGTCCCTTGCGGCAGCAGAGGCGCGGCGTCATCGCGGTAGACGTAGTTGATATGCCAATTGAAGTAGAACTTCGCGCAGGACAGCATTTCTACTTTGCCGTTCGGATAGATTGCTTCCAGGCACTCTGCTTTTCCGCGGTTGTGCATATGAGGTTGGAACGATAGGAGCCGCGCGGGTTTCACGAGTGTGAGATAGCCGTCGGAGCGCACGTTGTCCGTATTGGGGCGAAGGTCGATCTCTGCCACGCTCACGGTTGTGGAGGAGATCACGTGTTTCGGGACATAACCCTTCGGATAAAACTTCAGACCGAGAGCAACATTGGTTGGTGTCTCCGTACCGACCGCATGGAGGTGCAATTGGAAGTTAATTTTCGTTCCTGCCTTGATCAACCGGCCCGATCCTTCTGGAAAGATGTCGCCTTTCTTGCCAATCGCGTACTCGTTGAGGAAGATTCCCTGCTCGCCCACCTCAAGGGTTCCATCGGTATCGTCGAGTTTGCCGCTGTTGCGGGTCTCAGATGCGGGCTCAACAACTGAGGTTCTGATATGGTGGATCACCGGGAATCCCTTGACGGGAATGATCTGGACACCTTTTATGTAGCGGTCTTCTGTCAAACCGGGGTCGACCAGGATATCTGGCCATTGATCGGGCGCCTTCGCCTTTACAATGACGTCCTTCGGAAGCGTGATGACGCGATCCGGTTCTCCGATCTGCCACGTTTCGTTGTCATTGAACTTAGGCGCCGGGGGCATATCACCCGGATTGCCTCGAACTGCTCCGCCGTCGACCCACTTCACGATCGTCGCGATTTGATCATCAGTTAAAGAAATGTCGTTGCTGAAGTACTGCACGCCAACGTTCTTGTCGAGGTGCCAGGGCGGCATCTCTCGCATGAGAACTTTTTCCTTGATCGATCTGGCCCATGGCCTGGCTTCCTCATATGTCATCAATGACATCGGTGCAAACGTGCCGGGGTGGTGGCATATCTGACAGCGCGCCTGAAAGATCGGCGCCACGTCCTTTGTAAAGGTAACCTGGCTCTGCGCCGATTGCGCGCTCGCAGACACCGCGATCAACAACGTCACAAGCAGAACGGATATAGAAATCGTTCTCATGCCTACCTCCGAGAGAGGTCCTTGGGTATTTTGTCAGTCTTCCTCCTGTTCTTATATCCAACGTTCCTGTTATATGCAAATTGTTTCGGAACCGGCAAAAAGGAATAGCCACAAAGAGGGCTTTGCACAAAAAATCCTGGGCGGTAATAGACCGCCCCTACAGCTTGGGGTGCGCAACTGTAGGGGCGCTCTATGAGCGCCCGCGATGTATTTTTTGTGCAAAGCCCACAAAGAGGCACAAAAATCACAAGGTATTCCCATTCTTGTGTTTTTTGTGCCTTTTTGTGGCCAATAATTCTTTCGTTGATGTAAATTGCTTTTCACCACTTCTCGAGGACAGAAACATGGCCAAGAAAAACGACTCTTTCAATCCAAGCCGAAGAAAATTCATTAAGGGCGCCGCCCTCACTGTCGGCACGACCGGTCTGGCCGGCGCTGGCCAGGAAGTCAATGCCGCGCCGCAGGCCCGAGTCCAATGGGACAGAACAGCGGATGTGGTCGTTATCGGAGCGGGAGCCTCGGGTCTGCCCGCAGCGATCATGGCGCGCGATCGGAGCGCCACCGTAATCCTCATCGATGCCAATCATGATATTGGCGGACACGCGATGTTGAGCGGCGGAAGAGTCCCACTGGGCGGCGGGACAAGTCTCCAAAAAAAATACGGGATCGTCGATTCGGCGGATCAGGTTTATCTGGACCACACGAATCACAAGAACCGCGAGGTCCGGTATGGTGATAGGGATCTTGTCCGGATGTGGGCCGACGAGAACGTCGCCACGTTCGAATTCCTCATCGAAAATGGCGTCAAGTTCGTCGATGAAAAACCCGAAGTGGTGAATGGAGGAGAAGTCCCTCGTCTTTTCGTGGCGAAGGTATATTCGGACGATCTTAGTGAAACCATCAACGGGAGACCGGGGTCGGGTCTGGTGCGTCCCTTGGAAAAAAGCGCACGAGCCAAGGGAGTGGAAATTCTCCTGAAGCACCGCATGACCAAAATCATCAGAGAAAATCCGACTTCGGGAAGAGTGCTTGGAATCACAGCCGTCTTCGAAAACAAGAACGTGAACATCCGCGCGCGGAAGGGTGTGATCATCGCGACCGGCGGCCATACGAGCAATGTCGCTTTTCGCAGGATGTTTGATCCGCGGCTGACCGAAGAATACCAGGTTGCAGGTGAACCTTGGACGAAACAGAACGCCGACGGAGAAATGCTAGCGATGGACATCGGCGCCTCACTTTGGGCGACATCCAATCAGAGTAACGAGGGCGGCCGTGGCGTGACCAAGACACGTCATATTGGAGTCCGTTATGGTTACGAGAATCTCAGATGGGAACCCCAGAGCCCGATGTTTGCGCAGGCCGGCGGTTCCGGACTCACGGTTCGCAGTTTTCAGAATCTGATCCTGGTGAACCAGATGGGGCAGCGATTCTGGGACGAGATGGACAATTCATACGCGTTTCTTTCCGCTTGTCTCGGAACCAACGGCAATCTCGGACGCGACGGAAAGGCAAACGGCGGCGGGCCAATCTGGGCGATCTTCGACTCCGACGCTGTAGCACGCGAGAAGTGGGATCCCAAACCTCCAAATGTGGATCTGAACGGATGGTTCTTCAGTGCGGACACTATCGGGGAATTAGCCGGCAAAATCAAAAATCCTTATCAAAGGCACCCTGTTTCACCCAGCGTGCTGGAGCAAACGGTCAATAAGTACAACGGCTATGTGGATGCAGGAAAAGACTCGCAGTTCGGAAAGCCAGGTCCAATGTACAAGATTCAAAGACCACCGTTCTACGCGGCATGGTCCACGCCTATCCTTCACGACACGCTGACCGGCCTCAAGATCAATACGAAATGCCAGATCATCGATCGCAATAACCAGGTCATCCCTGGCCTGTACGCCTGCGGGGAATCGGCCGGTGGATTTGCTTTGCACGGGCTGCCGAGAGTTACCGTCTTTGGCCGTGTCGCCGGCCGTGAAGCCGCAAGCGCCAATGCCTCCTGAAGATGTAGAAGCCGGAGAACACAAGGCGAGCATTGCGGTCTGGGAGCTCGTCTCTCCTCTGGTGATCGGCCGCACAACGAAAATTAAAGTGGGAGCGAAGTGCTCGGCCGGCTGTCAACTCACGGATCATGAAATCTCGATCCACGACGCTGCCGGCCAAGTGATCGCCCGCGCCGGTTTTGGTGCTACAGCTTGGCCGGGCACGAGCGGTCTCTATTGGGTGGACATCGAATTCCGCGCTCCCACGGAAGCCGGCACTCATACGTTTTCGGTCGAGTGCGAACACGGCGAGGCTTACTCCGAATTTAGCTTCATCACCGTCGAACCGCCCGAACACAGCCTGACAATCCAGATCTACGACAAGGCCACAAAAGAACCCATCCCTGAAGTGGAAATCCGGCTCGGTGTCTATCGAAGCATCAGCAATGAACGAGGCCTTGCGAGAATAGATGCGCCGAAAGGCAGCTACACCCTCACTGCTTGGAAGCTTGGATACGACCTCTTTTCAACCGAGCTCAATATCACCAGTACAGTCGCGATTGAGGTTGAAATCGCCGTTGAGCCTGAGCCCGCGCAGCCCTACTGGATGTAAACCGCGTTCGGCCGTTCGTTCAGCTCGATGTAAGTTCCCCACGGATCGTAAATGAACGCGAGCGCGCCGCCGGTCTGCGGATTCCTCGTCAACGGACGATCGAGCTTGATGCCCGCTGCTTCGAGCTTTTTGCAGAACGCCTCGAGGTTCTGAACATCGAAGCCGATGTGATCGAGAATGCGGCCCCTGGTCGTGACAGCCGGGCCGTCGGCTTTGGAAAACGTCAGGTTCACGCCGGGAAGATCGGCAGCCTGATTCTGTCCCCGCGTCCCGGGTTTCGCGCCAAACGTCTTTGCGTACCACGCCTGGATTTGCGGTATGACCGACTCGGGCACGTTGAAGTGGACGTGATGATGCTGGATCGGGAACTTCTGGTCCTTGTTTTCCAAGATCTCAATGCGCAATTCGTCGCCTGTCACTACAAACGCCTGATCGGTTCTGCCGTTGCCGCCGGGAAGGACCGGCACGCCCGCAGCTTTCCAAGCTTTGACGGATTCCTGGACGTTTTTCACAGTGAATCCGACATGGTTCACAATTGAACCCACGGTGCCGCCTTTCGGCGGTGGCGTCCCCGCTGCCTGGTGCAAAATCACGAGCACGCCGGGGAACCGCACGGTTTCAAAGTTTCCGCCTTTGACTTCGGTGCCGCCCATCGCAAGAAAGATCTTCTTATTTGCGGCGACATCCCGGCTATTGAGATGCCAATGGCCCATAGTCACACCGGCTTCATTTGGCGGGAATGCCTGTGCCCACGCGGTGCCGGCGGAAAAACTCAAAATGAGACACAAAACTAGGATCAGTCTTTTCATCGTTTGCTCCTTGTCGGTAGCTCCAACTGAGAATTGAAAATTGATTGATGAGTAATGATTAATCGACTTGGTAAATCGCAGATTTTTAGAAGTGCGTTAATCATTCGTCACTAATCAATTCTCAATTCTCATTTTGAGAAAGTCTCCTCAGATCTTCCAATCGGGTGTTGCGATGTACGAGCGGTTGATATCCGCTACCGTGCGCGTTCCGCAATTGCCCATGACTAGCTTCAGCTCGCCCTGCAGAATCTCGATGACACGATCGACACCTGCCTGACCGAAAGCACCGAGTCCCCATAGGAATGGCCGGCCTACGCCAACCGCCTTCGCGCCAAGCGCGAGCGCTTTGAATATGTCTGTTCCGCGGCGGAATCCGCCGTCCACGAAGACCGGAACGCGATTGCCGACTTCACCGACCACTTCGGGCAGCGCCTCGAGTGTAGAACGCAGCGTTTCGGTAGCGCGTCCGCCGTGGTTGGATACGAGAATGCCGTCGAAGCCATGCTCGATCGCCAGGCGCGCATCTTCATGCGTGTCGATGCCTTTGATGACGAGTTTTCCGCGCCAGAATTTTCTGAGCTGATCGACGAATTCCCAATCCATAGCAGGATTCGGAGCGCGCACGCCAGTCATATCGATACCTTTGAACATCGCGCGCTCGCCGACCGGCCCTGGAGGCTGACCCGAGCCGTGGTGGCATGAAGCGCATTGGGTCAGATCCTTCGGACGCGTGCGCATATAGGTTTCACTGTTGCGGCCGGTAATGTTATCAACTGTTAGCAACACGACTGTCGAACCGGCCGCCTGAACGCGCCGAAGCAATTGTTCGCACGCTTCCCACTTGCTCGGTGCATAGAGCTGATACCAGACCGGACGCCCCAAAGCTTTGTTCACGTCTTCGATCGGCGTTGAAGTCATCGTCGAGAGGCACTGCAGTGTGCCGCGGCCGCGGGCTGCGCGGGCGACAGATACCTCGCCGTCCATGTAAAAGCCCCGCTCGCCGCCCGTAGGACACAAGAAAATCGGGCTGTCGTAAACGGTGCCGAACAATTCCACGCGCGTATCGACGAGAGTTGCATTGTGCAAGCGGCGCGGCCGTAGCTGGACGTGCTTGAAGATCTCACGATTCGCCCGGAGCGTCGCGTCATCGTCGACGCCACTGGCCATGTATGCCCAATGACCTGGGTGTACCTTCCGGTGCGCCGCTTCTTCGAAGTCCAACACGTTGAGCGCACTTGCCGGATCGTTGATGACCTCAGGAGTCTGCGCCGACGCTCCTGGGAGGCGCACGAAAGCACCTATTCCGCCGGCGGCTGCGACATAGGGACTCGCAGCCAAGAATTTGAGAAATTCGCGACGCGCTAATAGAGTAGAAGGATGGTTCTTCATGGGGGCTGATTCTAACTCCGATTGCCGTATTTGCGAAAGAATCGGCGCGATGGAATAATCGCCGCATGCGATATCTAACAATCTGTCTTCTGATAAGCGGTAATGTGTTGCTACAATAGCCGTTTTCACTAAACAAGGGGAGCCTGTCTGTAATGATTCAAGCAACACAACTGCGCCGTGGAAACACAATTCTAATGAACGGCGAACTTTACCAGGTGGTGGATTATCAGCACATCACGCCCGGAAACTGGCGAGGAATGGTGCAAACCAAACTACGCAAGCTGAGCACGGGAGCGATTATCGATCACCGGTTCCGCTCGGAAGACCGTGTCGAGCGGGCCGTGCTGGACGAACGCGAGATGGAATATCTCTACAAGGATGGAACCGATCACTATTTCATGGATACCGAGAATTACGAACAAATCCATCTCAGCGAGGAAGTCCTCGGCGACGCAGTCAACTATCTGGTCGCAAATTCGAAAATCAAAGTCGATTTCTATGAAGGCAGCCCCCTAGGCGTGGAGCTTCCCATGACAATGGATCTTCGCGTTGTGGAGACTGATCCGGGAATGCCTTCTGCCACCGTCAGCAATGTTCTAAAGCCAGCCAAACTGGAAACTGGATTGGTCGTCGGCGTACCGCACTTCGTTCAACAGGGCGAGGTAATCCGCGTGGACACCGCTGAAGGAAAATACGTCGAGCGCGTCCGGGGTTAAGAATTAGCCATAAAGAGGCAAAGTCACCCAAAATGTTTCTGCCTTTTTGTGGATTTTCTTATCCTGTAATCTTACGAATATTGGCGAGGAGATCGTCTTCGTCGGTCGTGAATATGGTTCGGAAATCCAGAACTACGCGGCCTTCTTCGAGTCTCACAATAACGGGGGGATTGGAATTACGAAGGCGGCGTTCCAGTTCCGCATCCGAGAATCCGGGAAAATCCAGCGCGACCCCCCAGGACGGCACATAGGTTTCGGGAGCGGAGCCACCGCCAACGACCGACTTGAGCTCGACCGGCTTTGCGTTTCCTCCTACGCGCCGGGCAAAGGATTCGGCACGATTTTTGAGGTCGGCGGCGCTCGCCTGCAACATCCGCAAGACCGGAATCTCCTCCGTTTTGCCGCGTAAGTAAGCGCGGAGAACAAACTCCAGAACCGAGATCGTCAGCTTATCCACACGCAGGGCGCGGAACAGCGGATTCTGCCGAATCTTTTCGACATAGAGTTTTTTCCCCGCGATGATGCCGGCCTGCGGTCCACCCAGAAGTTTGTCTCCACTAAACGAAATCACGTCAATACCCGCATGGATGCTGCCGGCGGCAACGGGCTCATCAGCGATGCCGAGCGATCTGGGGTCGGCGACGCACCCGCTTCCCAAGTCTTCAAACGTCGGAATGTTGTGCCGCTTACCCAATTCAACAAACTCTTCCAGCGACGGCCGCTCCGTGAAACCCATCATCCGGAAATTGCTGGGGTGCACACGGAGCAACAGACGCGTATTGTCATTGATGGCCTTTTCGTAATCTTTGATGCGGGTGCGGTTCGTCGTGCCGACTTCGCGCAAGCGGGCGCCACTACGCGCCATGATTTCAGGAATGCGGAATGAATCCCCAATCTCGATCTGTTCTCCGCGAGAAACGATCACTTCCCCACCTTCGCCCAGCGTGTTCAATACAAGAAGAACCGCGGCGGCATTGTTATTCACCACGATGGCCGCTTCGCACCCGACCAACTGGCGGAGGATTCTGTCGATGTGAACATCACGCTTTCCGCGCTTGCCCTGTTGCACGTCGAATTCAAGATTCGAATAGCCGGCGGACACAAGATGTAAGTGTTCAATGGCTCCCTCCGGCAGTGGCGCACGGCCAAGATTGGTGTGCAGAACAACGCCGGACGCATTGATGACACGCCGCAGAGAAGGCTCCAGCGACTCGCGTATGCGGTGCGCAACCTTACCGGCAATCGCGGAAGTCAATTCGGCTCGAGACGCCGGAGATTTGGATTGCGCGAGGTCACGGCGCGTCTCACTAAGCACGTTATCGAGAATCTCCGTGACGAAAGGCTGGTCCACGATGTCGCGGAACGCCGCGAGTTCCTCCGCCCGAAGCACGTCGTTCACTGGTGGGATTTGGCGCAGCGCTTCCATAAATTTGGAGCCGCTATTTCAGCACACGAAGACTTGATTTACAATTGCCACTCAATGTCGATGTTGATCACGCGCGCCGCGTTACTGTTTCTGTTTTCTTTACTCATTTTTCCGTTCGAAGCGGCCGCGTGGCCGCGATCGACACTGCCCAAAATTCTCCGCGACGCGGCGTTGCCCCTGCCAAAAAGTCTCAGCATGCTCTTAAAAGATTTTGAACCAATTATGTTGGAGCCGTGTCGAGACATGCCGGTGGAAGAAGCGGTAAACATCGCCGTTGCGGAATTGAAGAAGAAACGAGGCAATCTGGCCGCCTCGGTCGCCGCCATACGGGACGCCGGATGCGCGGTGGCGACATTAAATGATCCTCAGCTCGATTCGCTTGTTGCGGCTGAAGCCGCAAAGTTTGCGGTCGTTTTTTATGGGTATCATCAACTCATTACGGATGGTGACCTTGCAGGTTTCCTGAACGCCCGCCGGGAAGAGCGCGAGCGCCTGTTTACGCGGCTTCGGCGTTCTTCGGAACTGCCGGACCGCAACAACGTGATCGAAACATCATCTCAATTTGGGATTGCCTCCATCGCGTATTCACACGCCGTCACCGATGTGGCAAATGTCTGGTATCTGATCTGGAAGACAGTGAACGGCGACCTGAAATAATTCGGGGTCAGACGGGTGAATTCCCTATTTTCCTTATGGAATCTTTGATTGGAAAATAGGGAATTCACCCGTCTGACCCCGAATTTGGAGATTTCATGCGACGAATTGAACGCGCGCTGATCAGCGTGTATGACAAAACCGGAATCGTCGAATTTGCGAAGATGTTGGCCAGCCTCAAAGTCGAAATCATTTCTACCGGAGGTACATCGCGGTTGCTGCGTTCCAACGGTATTGCGGTGCGCGAGGTATCCGACCTGACGGGATTTCCCGAGATCTTGGATGGGCGGGTGAAAACCCTGAGTCCGCGAATTGCAGGAGGCCTGCTTGCCATCCGCAACAACTCGGAACACATGAAGCAGGTAGCGGCACATGAAATCCCGCTGATCGATCTCGTATGTGTAAACCTTTACCCGTTTGTAGAGACCATCCACAAGCCCGGTGTGCAGTTTGACGAGGTCATTGAGAATATCGACATCGGCGGGCCATCCATGATTCGAGCGGCCGCGAAAAATTTTCAGGACGTGGCAGTTGTTACATCACCGGCGGACTACAAAATGGTTGCGGCGGCACTCGCCGAAGGAGGCGGCTTGTTCAGGCACGAAACGCTTTTTGATCTGGCGCGCAAAGCGTTTCTTTGCACTGCCAGGTACGATGCGCAGGTCGCGCAATACCTGTCTCATAGCGGACACGACAGCGCTTTTCCGCCAAACATCTTCATGGACTTCGAAAAAATTTCCGACTTGCGCTACGGTGAGAACCCGCATCAACGCGCCGGGTTTTACAAGTGGGGCGGCCGGCCGGCTTACGGGCTGGCTGCTGCAAAGCAGATCCAGGGAAAAGAACTCTCCTACAACAATCTGATCGATGCCGAAGCGGCCTGGAATCTCGTGTGCGAATTTGATTCCGCAGCCTGCTGCATCATCAAACACACGAATCCTTGCGGTACGGCGATCGCCGATTCACTGCGCGATGCGTATTTGAAAGCTTACGCAGCGGATCCCGTGTCCGCATTTGGTTCGATTATTGCTCTGAACAGAACGGCTGATGACGAGACTGCTACCGAACTGGCCAAGCTGTTCGTCGAAGCGGTGATTGCGCCGGATTATCGGCCGGAGGCGCTATCGATTCTCGCTGCGAAGAAGAATCTTCGGGTCTTGTCGATCGATCGCGCCGCCCTCTCTCAAGGGGAGACGGAAATGAGGAGGGTGTCCGGCGGCATTCTTTTACAAGATGTGGATAACGCTTTGTTTGGTCCGGAATCCAGAATCGTCACGAAACGCCGGCCGACGGAAAATGAGCATCGGGATCTACATTTTGCCTGGCGTGTGGTCAAGCATGTGAAGTCCAATGCCATTGTTCTCGCTGAGAGCGGCCGCACAGTGGGCGTGGGAGCTGGGCAAATGAGCCGGGTGGACTCGGTCAAACTCAGTATTCAGAAGGCACAACCTACTGCCAAAGGATCCGTATTGGCTTCGGACGCTTTCTTTCCTTTTCGCGACGGAATCGATGAAGCCGGAAGAGCCGGCGTGACGGCAATAGTCCAACCCGGGGGCTCGGTCCGCGATGCTGAGGTTATCGAAGCAGCCGACGAGCATGGCATCGCGATGATTTTTACGGGTTTAAGACATTTCAAACACTAGCTCATATGCGTATAATGGGTCTGAATGTTATGAATAAATATCTGCTCGTGTTCGTGCTGGCGGTTGGTTTCTTGACCACCGGTTTGGCAAACAGCGGATTTGCTCAGACGAAAGCGAATTCGCGCACCGAAGCTTATTACCACTTTTCGAAGGCGCGAATGCTCGATGATCAAGGGCAGTCAGCCCAGGCAATCGACGAATACAAGAAGGCGCTTGAACTGGATCCGAACAATTCGTTGATTTTTTCCGAAATGGCCGAAAGTTATTTGCGAAACAACCGGCTGCGGGAAGCCGTCGATGTGGCGCAAAAGGCCATCCAGGCGGATCGCGACAATATCGAGGCCCACAAGCTTTTGACCACGGTCTACCTACAGGTGATTGGAAGGGCCAGCGCGCAGCAACCGCCGAGCACGGAAACGATCAACAACGCCATCCATGAATTTGAGGAGATCGTCCGGATCGATCCCACGGAACGCCAATCGTTCTTGATGCTCGGCCGGCTCTATCAAATCAAAGGCGAACGAGACAAGGCCGCCGATATCTATAAGAAATTCCTCGGAGTTGAACCGGGTTCTGAAGAAGGTGTGACGGCTCTTGCGAAGCTGCACATGGATGCGGGCAACTACAAGGAAGCGGTCGAATTGCTCGAAAGTTTTGTGAAGCAAAGGCCCGATTCCGACAGTGCTCTTCAGACGCTGGGTGAGGCGTACTCCGACATGCAAGAGTACGCTAAGGCGGCGGAGGCCTACAAGCGAGCCAGTGAACTCGATCCCGACAACGTCGAGCTTAAAAAGGCCGAGGCGCAGGCCTTGTTTCTCGCCGACGACATCGATAGTGCCGGAAAAAGGTACGAAGATTTGATCAAGGTCGAGCCCGAGGACGGAGTCGCGCGGCTAAGACTCGGCCAAATCTATCGGCGTCAAATGAAATATGATTTGGCGCGGCAGAACCTGGAGAAGGCGAGCCAGGCTTTCCCGGACAGCATCGAAATTCAATTCAATCTTGTCCTGCTCGATCGGGATCAAGGCCGGCTCGACGAGGCGCTGAAACTCGCGAACGATCTTCTCAAGAAGACCGAAAAAGCGAACGGCCGCTATACAGAAGCCGAGAAGCAAAATCGGCGGATTTTCCTCATTAATCAGGCGATTTTGAATCAGACGCTTGGGAATTATAACGAGGCGGTGCGCACATTCACGGAAGTGAAGGGGCTCACCAATGAAAAAGACGGCCGCGTCGATGCCTTGATCATTGAGACCTATCGCCTCGCAAAGAATCTCGACAAGGCTCTGCAGCATACCGAGCAGGCGCTTTCAGAAACTCCGGGCAGCCGGCAGCTTCAAATGGTTCGTGCCGACCTCGTCGCAGAAAAAGGCAAGGTGGACGAAGGTATTAAAGCTCTTCAGCAATTACAAAGAGGAAACGAGGAAGATCTCGATGTGCTTTCGGCAATGGTGAGCGTGTATCAGCGCGCAAAGCGCTTTGATGATGCTCAGAATGTCCTCAATCGAGCGACTCAGCGTTTTCCCAACCAAGAGCAGGTACACTTCCTCCAAGGCTCGCTATACGAAAAGCAAAAGAAGTACAACGACGCTGAAAAGGCGTTTCGCAAGGCACTCGAAATCCAGAAAGACGACCCGGCTGTCCTTAACTATTTGGGGTTCATGTTTGCCGACCGTGGAATCCGCCTGGACGAAGCGGAGGCTATGGTCCAAAAGGCCGTGCAGGCCGATCCGACCAACGGTGCTTACCTCGACAGCTTGGGTTGGGTTTACTTCAAGCAGAACCGGTTCGATCGTGCTGAGGAATATTTGAAGAAGGCCATTGTTTTCCTGAGCACGGATTCCAACATCCATGACCATTTGGGCGATGTTTACTTCAAAACCAAACGGTATGACGAAGCCCGGGCCGAATGGAACAAGACGCTACAGCTATCGACGGAACCAGAAGAAATTGATAGGGTTAAGAAAAAACTGGACGAACTGAAAACAACGAAGGCAGCCAAAAAATAATTCGAACCTACCTTTCCTCGTGGCTGTCATTATTTCAGACATCGACGGATGAAGACGGTCGCTGTTCGAGCAGAAGACATTGATTTTGACGCTGCTGCTCGGGAGCATCGCCCGTTCTTGCTTCAAATAGCGGTCGCTTCAACGCGTAACCCGACAGACGCGGAAGACATTGTGCAAGAAGCTCTTATGCGCGGTTATCGAGGGATTAAGCGATTTCGAGGCGACTGTCCGCTGCGGATCTGGTTGTCCCGTATCGTCGTTCGCGTGGCGATCAATCATCATCGGAGTCTCGCCCGCCGTGTGAAGCGGTGGGTCTTCTTTGGAGACCTGCAGTCGGTTTACGAAGATGGCTCGGTGCAGGAATTCGAACCGGCGGACCCGCGAGGCCTGTTCGATCGCGAGGCGGTGTTGGACATACGCAAACATGTGAACCGTCTTCCCGATGAGGTTCGGATGCCGCTGGTGATGCTGGCCGTGGATGGATTGACTATTCCGGAAATCGCCGGCATTCTCGAAATCCCGGAAGGAACGGTAAAGTCCAGAATCTTCTATGCGCGCAAGCGGCTGAAGCAGGCGTTGCAAGCTAGGAAAAGGTAAGAATCAAGATGACTGTTGATTGCCAATGGATCGAGAAAAACTTGGAAGCCCTGTTCTGCGACACGCTGAGCCCGGAACAGAATCGGATTGCCCGGGCACATATCGAGAGCTGTGACTCTTGCGGAAAGGAAGTCGCGACCCTGAAAGCGATCGATCCACTGGTCAAAAGATACTTCCAAAGCGAACTCGATCGAGCGCTGAGGGTCCGTGTGGCTGGACGCCGCTTGCCGGCAAGTCGATTCCTCGGCCTCGGTTCGGCAGCACTGGTCGCAGCATCCGTGCTGCTCGTTTTTGCGTTGCGTACACCACCCCAGCGACCTGCCACCGCTGCAAGTTCCTCGGTGCAAGGAACGACCGAGTCTCAATCGTCAGAGGCAACACCTGTAGTGAAAAGTACGGATGCGGTAAATGTCGAACGCGCTAAGCCAGATGCAAGTGCGTCGGTTGAGCCCCCGCAAACCGCTCGTGCTGCCGCTGCGACTAACGAGAACGCTCCTCAATTCCTTGTGACCGACCCGGCAGGATATTCGCGCACTCTTAGCGATTACCGCGGTTATGTCTTGGTTATCGGCGTTCTAAACGTCCGTCAGGCCGATTCGGCATCAAATCTCGAGCGCCTGTATAAAGCTTTCGGCTCGAATCCAAAATTCCGGTTCGTTGCCGTCTCCCTCGACCGCCAGCCCAGACCTGCGGAAACAACGTTCCCCGTAACTTACAATGAGGGTTCTACGCTGTTTGGTGCCAAACCGGGAGACTTTGTGCTGCTGGATCAAACTGGATCGATTCAGTTGCGCGGCTCGCTCGTCAAGGATTACGACAGCCTTTTCAAGCGGTTACAGGAAAACTAGTTAGACAGGTTGGTTTCAAGTCTTTGCAGCCTTGTATTTCCCAAAACAACACTGCTGCCGCGTTTGCAACGTTGCTTTTCCAATAGCAACACTGCCGGCCCGTTTGTAGCGCTGCTTTTGCAAAAACAACACTGCTGCCGCGTTTCCAACAGAGACCTTCTAGTGTGGTGTCCCACTTCGTGTTTGACACCGATTTGGGGTGGGTGCATTCCCCTCCTTGCAAAGGAGGGGTGGACGCGCCATTAGCAAAATGGATCCGTTCCGAAAAAAGGCGCGGACGGGGTGGTCGCTCACAAGCGATGCTTCGGAATGCGTTTGTGCAACGTGGCGCGTGAGCGACCACCCCGTCTGCGGCTCTTCGGTGGCTTCGCGACTTTTGATTGATGCCGCAGCCACCCCTTTGTAAGGAGGGGAATGTACCCAAACTGAAACATGTCTGCTTCTCAAAATTTATTTGGGACACCACACTAGAAAACAATCTTCGCAGCCAGTTGAAGGATGCGCGGATCGTAGACCGACTGCGGCCAGCCGAAGGCGGTCGACGGCATTGCCGGGTTGGCCAGAGGCCGGAAGAAACCTCCGCTGAAGGTATAACGCGTCGTTAACATGCCGCTGATATTCGCGCGATTGGTTACGTTGAACAGCTCAGCAATCAACTGAAGACGCACGCGTTCGCTTTGGAGCGGAACGTCCTTGCTGAGGCGCAGGTCGACGGCAACGAATTCAGGGCCGCGGATCGTATTCCGGCCGATTCCCGGTGTGCGGTCATTGGCAGTATTGCTATCGTTGCCGGGATCACCCGTGGTGACGTCGTTGAATGCACGGCCCGACTGGGCCTGTGTGATCAGGCCAAAGTGCCAATCATTCAGGAATCCCTTGAGCACTGGATTTGAGACGGAATTGGCGTAGTTGATGTCCCAAACTCCTGATAGCACGAAACGGTGACGGATATCGGAAGCCCCTGGCCCGCGGTCAAAATTGGGAGCTAAGGTGTCCTGAGCCACCTTGGCATCGTCGCCGGCATTGCCGGGTACGACGGAAGTGGCATCGGGCGTGGTATCCAGTACTTTGGAAAACGTATAGGACACTTGCGCCTCGAAACGATCGGCAAACCGGCGCTGAAAATGGACGAATCCACCGTGATAAATCGCGTTACCTCCGCTGTCGAACAGCGAGATGCGGCCGAAGGCTGGATTTGGACGTGCCGGTCCAGTTGTCCCGGGATGGCGGAAATACGTGACAGGTGTTCCCTCTGCCGCTGTGCACACCGCGAAAGTCGGACAGATATATCCAGTGGTGGGCTGTGAAGGAAGCAAGTTGATGTCCCGCGTTCGAGTCAGGTGCGTACCGTTAACCCCAAGATAGCCGACCGTCACGCTAGAGCCGCGGCCCGCCGCGATTTCAGTTTGCACGCTGAACTGCTGTGTTCTGGGGGTCTTGAAGTTCCGGTCGGTGACATAAATATCCGGCGGAGAACCGGCTCCCGGTGGCGCGGCTAAAATGTTGGGGTACGTCGGGAGATTCGTTATAACCAGAAACTGCTGAGTCGCGAAACCGTTATTGAGTATCGCCGTACTCAGCAGCAATCCGGGTGTCCGAGCGTAATAAATGCCATATCCGCCGCGCACAACTATTTTCTCGGTATTGGTAACGCGATATGCAAATCCAACTCGCGGTCCCAAATTAATGGAATCTGTGGGAATTCGGTCGGTACGGAGATCGGCTGCCGCGAGCTGCGCGTTGGGATTCTGATAGTCCGGTTGACGATATTTGAAATAGTCGTACCGGAGTCCATAGTTCAACGTCAACCGCTCAGTCGTGCGCCAGGAATCTTGCGCAAAGAACGCCCACTCATTGACGTCGGGATGGCTTATCGGGGCTCCGTTACCCCTACCGGCAAAGGACTGCCGAAAATTAGAAGGCGTTCCATTGAGGAAGTCGTTCCAACTATTGTATGTATAACCACCGGCGAAGAATCCCGGGAAATAGTTTTCCGCGCGCAGGAAGTTGAAATCGAAGCCCATTTTGTACGAATGGCGTCCACGCAAATAAGACAATGAGCCCGTTGGCTGGTACGCATAGGTGTTCGTGAACCGTGGACTGAAATTGTTGGCGCCGAAAAGTACTCCATTAATGATGTTGACCTCCGGCCCCGCCGTGTTGGCAAATCCCGGTTGTTTATCCTGTACAAAGTTGAAGTGCATCTCCGCGACCATTCGAGAGCTCAGAGTCCGGTTGTAGACGAGCGCGATATTGTCGGTGTTGACTTCGTTGTTGCCGGAGTGCTCCTCAGCGACACTTGAACCGAAAGATTCCTGATTAAGACCTGTATAGCGGCTCAGGTTGTATCGGATACTGAGCCGGTCTCTATCGGAGATGTTCCAATCGCCCTTCACGAGTCCCAAGTTATTTTCCAAACCTATCAGGTAGGGCTTCAGATATTTCCCGAACGGACCTGCCACACCGCCTGGCGGCGTGACGTTCGGCACCACGATATTTGTCACTTTGTTCCGCTGCGCGTCGTAGCTCAGGAAGAAGAACAGCTTGTCGCGCTGGATCGGTCCACCGAAAGTTCCACCGAACTGGTTGAAATGATATGGACTCTTCGGCATCCTGTTACGGTTATTGATGAAGGTATTGGCGTTGATTCCTTTGTCTCGATAAAACTCAAATGCTGATCCATGGAAGTCATTGGTTCCGCTGCGCGTGATGACGTTGATCACGCCTCCGCCGGCGCGTCCGATTTCAGCCGCGAAAGCGTTGGAATTCACCTGAAATTCCTGTATCGCACCCTGGCTGAATGCAGGAGGTCGAAAACCGGTTCGGCCTGTCGCCTGACCAAAGAACAGATTGTTCGAATCCGCGCCGTCCACCAGCATCGCATTGCTTGGACCGCGCTGGCCACCAAAAGCCAGATCGCCACTCCGAGTCGGATCCCTAACGACACCTGGAGTCAGAACGGCCAGATCGAGAAAACTTCTGCCGTTGAGCGGCAGATCGGCAACGGAGCGCATATCGATTGTAGTTGCCACATTCGAACGCGTCGTTTCGATCACCGGGATTACATCCGCGACAGACACGCTCTCCGTGATCCCGCCAACTTCCAATTTGGCGTCCACAGTTACGACGGCACCGACGGTTAAAGGGACATTCTTTTGAATGACCATCTTGAAACCCGGGGCCTCTATAGTTAAGTCGTAATTCCCGGAAGGCAGACCACCGAATCTGTAAAGGCCGGCATTCGTGGTTTCCATGGCTCTCGTAAGACCAATCTCCGTGCTGTGAACCGCGACCTTTGCGCCTGCGACAACAGCGTTCGATGGATCGGTCACCACACCATTGAGAGTAGCGCTGGCGATCTCCGACTGTGCGAACAGGAATCCACCGCAGAGCAGAACAATAGTGATGGCTATCGAAACGAGTTTCTTGGACATGACAGGCACTGTTTCCTTTCTCTTATTAGAACACCGCACGCAACGACACCTGAGCGCGACGAGCATTGGTGCCATCCGGACTGCTCGCTGTCGAACTGCCGGTCCCGTAGGATGGAATGTAGCTCAGCGTCGACCCAGTCAGACTGTATTCGTCCGTACGGCGGCTCGTGTTGTACTGCCTATTGAATACGTTGAAAGCTTCAAAAGTGAGATAACCTGTAACGCGATCTGTGATTGGAATCCTCTTGGAGAGGCGCGCATCGAAGCGATAGATGCGATCCAAATCCAGATTGCTGACCGGCTGAAATGGCACGCGGAAACTGCAGCCGCAGCCATTGAGTGAGCCGGCAACCAGGGCACCGGTGAAGGCATTCCCGGAGACCGCTGTCGTAGAGTTAACAGGTCGCGACGACTGGAGCGTTGTTATTTCGCTCAACTGCCAATTGTTGATGAGATGACGGGCCAAGGCGCTGCTACTCGTGCTGAATGTCGGACTCCAAACAAAGCTAATTGCTGCGCGATGGCGGATGTCATTTGCTGCTGAACCTTTTTCAGCGGCAAAGTTGCCGTTGTCGTAGCTCGTGGGGCCTGAGTCATAGAAGACATTGGGATCTCCGGTCGGTTGGTTGAAGTCGATCGCGTGCGACCAGGTATAGGACACCGACGCCTGAAATCCGCGGCTGTACCGCTTATTCACCTGAATGGCCAACCCATCGAAATAGCTCAGTCCGGGATTTTCGAGCTCGTTGACTCGGCGGTATCTGGGATCGACTCTTGTACGATAAGTGGGCGTTGTGTAAGTTCCGGCTACATTCCCAGTGCGGTCCAGAATCGTATACGTGACCGGCGGCCCCAGAGCTCCAACGTTCAAGTCTCTGACGCCATACAACCGCACGCCCCGGCTCCACAAATAAGAGATACTGAGATCGATATTCGTCGTGAGCTGCCGCTCGATAGCAAGGTTGGCTTGATGCGTGTACGGGTTTCGCAGGCTCTTGTCCGCAAATGTGATGTCGACCGTTCCAGGAAGCGGATTGAACGCCGTGGAAGGAAGATAATTCGGATAGACTGGGCCCGCAGCGAGCTGCTCGGATGTGGCGCTATTGTATGTGATGGCTTTGCGATAGACGTTGTTATTAGTGAAGAGCCTGTTGATCAGCCCTGACTGATATCGGGCGAAAAACATGCCATATCCGGCGCGAATCACCGAATTCGAGTTGATCCTATAGGAAACACCGGCCCGCGGAGCAATGTTGTCCGTTGCAGAGTGGATGGTACCGGTCTGCGGGTAGTCCGGATTGACGACGGTAGGACGAGGGATTGAGGTGTAGTCATACCGCAGGCCGAAATTCAGCACCACGTCGGGATTGATGCGAAACTGATCCTGCGCATACAAACCGTACGTCTTCAGGTTGATATCGACGACCGGGTTTCCGAACGCTTGCGAGTACGTGGTCCAGTTCTTCAAACCCGCCGTGTTTCCGCTAAAGTCCAACGCAAAATTGTTTAGCGTGAGATAACTGTAACTGCCATACCGATTGATAAGCTGCTCCTGATAATCTTCGGTGTGCATGATATCAACGCCGAATTTCATCGTATGCGCACCAGTATTCCAGCTCACATTGTCGGCGTACTCGAAGCGGGTCTCGCTCGGATTCAATCGTGGATAGGCGTTGGCAAGACCCAAATTACTTGTGCTGTTGATTGTCAGGCTGGCCAGACCGAGGCCTGGATAAAGGAAGTCCGGGCTTGCAGGGTCGTACAACCGATCCTTGAACCATCCGAAGCGGGCTTCGTTGACGACGCGTGGACTTACGATGGTCGTTAACTGTGCGCGCCCGTATGCGTCCCGGACCGTGGAGTCGGCATTGTTACCTATGGCATTTCCGTTGGAAAAAACGATTCCGGTTGCCTGTATGCCGTGCGGAGAAATCCAGCGCAAGCCGCTCAGACTGAAGCTCAGACTATTCCGGTCGTTTAACCGGTAATCCATCTTGCCAAAACCGAGATCCTGCTGCACGGTTCGCGAGACGGTTCCGAAATTACGCGTTGTCAGCACCTGGATCGCTGTTTGACACTGCGCTGCCGTCGCTTGGATGGTTGCGGTCGGGTTGGGACAGGGGTTCCTCGCCGCATCCAATGTACCGGCCGCGGTGAAAAGGTTTGCGCTCGTGACTGTGGCGATCGCCGGAAAGTTCCGCCGCGTGGCTTCGTAATTGAAGAAGTAGAACAGCTTGTCTTTGATCAATGAACCGCCCAAGCTCGCGCCGGCCTGATGTCGAATGTCCTGAGGATTGAAACTGGCATAACGGTCACGCGCGTTCAAACTTCGATTGCGAAAGAACCAGTAGGCGGTTCCGTGAACGTCGTTGCTTCCGCTCTTGGTGATCGTGTTCACCACGCCGCCCATCGCTTGGCCATATTCAGCAGCATAATTATTGGAGATGACCTGGAATTCCTGCACGGCCTCTTGAGAAATCGGGCTGGTGATCCGCGTCCGTCCGGCGTTCTCGTTGTAAAACGTGTTGGTCGTGTCATTCCCGTCGGTCAGAAAGGCATTGTGGCCGCCAATGCCGCGAAAACTCAGCAGACCGAACGCACCGTCGGGGACAACAGCCGGTGTCAGCAGAACGAAAGAATCGACCCGCCGGCCATTGATTGGCAGTTCGATAATCTGCCTTGAATTCACCAGTTGGGAGACGTCGGTCTTCGTGTCTTCGAGCAGTACTGCTTCGGCCGTGACTTCGACGCTCGTCTCCGTGCCCGCCACGGCCAGCTCCACATGAAGATCGATATTCTGGCCAACCGCCAATGTGATTCCTGTCGCTTGGTAAGTTGCGAAGGCACTCTTATTGACGGTTACGCTGTACCCTTCCGCAGGAATGAGAGCGGGGGCGGTAAATACGCCCTGTCCGTTTGTATCCAGATTACGCCGGATTCCCTTGGCCTCATTCGAGATCACAACGGAAGCACCGGGAACTGCGGCTTTCGAGGCGTCCTGCACCACTCCGGAAATGCTTCCGAGACCGGCACCCGACTGGCCAAGCGCATGCGCTGCAAAAGCAAAAATTAAAACAACTAAAATCGCACTCTTTCGCTTCATAGGTTTCCCCCCCCAAAACCGCAGCCGAAAAAGCACACAAAGAACAGTCTTCCCTAGTGCGGTTTCTTGTGCCTTTTTGTGATCTTCATTGTGCCTTTTGTGGTTCGTTCCCTTTTTGCGGTGCAAAGCACCCACGCAAACTCAAAAACGACGGGGAAAGATAATACACGTTTCGCGCCAGCGAGAAAGTAAATTGCTCGTTACGATTAAACTGCAGACGTTTAGTTTTGGGATTCTTCCAAGCGGACCAGATCCTCGTACGTTTCACGCCTGCGGATGACTTGATAAGTCTTGCCCGTCACCAGGACCTCTGCCACGCGAGGCCGCGAATTGTAATTGGATGAAAGGCTGAAGCCGTACGCTCCGGCGCTCATGATGGCAAGGAGTTCGCCAGGCTCGAGTAAAGCGACCTCCCTGTCCTTCGCGATGAAATCGGCGGATTCGCAGACAGGCCCCACCACATCGACTGTTTCCAGTTGTTTGCCTGCCTGCTCGCGAACCGGCCACAGTTGATGATGAGATCCGTATAAGGCGGGACGGATCAGATCATTCATTCCTGAATCGACGATAAGAAACTTTTTCGTGCCCTGGTTCTTTTTCAAAAGAACCCGCGCGAGCAAAATACCCGCGTTGCCGGCAATGACGCGTCCTGGTTCGAGCACGATCGTTAGTCCCAGATCCTTTGTTGCCCTCGCCACGGTCTCGCCATAAACGGCTGGTGATGGTGGTTCTTCGGTACTGTATGAGATGCCAAGGCCACCACCGAAATCGAGATACTTTAAAGCGACATCATCCGATTTCAATTCGAGAATGAATTGCCGGAGACTCGCAAGGGCTTCCTCGAACGGCCCCATTTCTGTAATCTGCGATCCCAAATGACATTGTACGCCCACGACCTCGACATTCGAGAGCCCACGCGTGTTTCGATAGAGCGCTCTGGCTTCGGGAAGACTCACGCCGAATTTGTGTTTCTGCATTCCAGTCGAAATGTACGGATGCGTGCGCGGATCAACGTCGGGATTGGCGCGAATAGAAATCCGTGCTTTCTTTCCGCCGTCGCGCGCAATACTGTGAATCAATTCCAACTCTGCACTGGACTCCACATTGAAGAAGAGAATATTCGTATCGAGCGCATATCGAATTTCGTCCGAGGTCTTACCAACGCCCGCAAAGATTACTTTTTCAGCAGAGCCGCCGGCACGTAAGACTCGGAACAATTCGCCGCCCGAGACGATGTCGAAACCTGTTCCCCACGCGACAAATCGCCGAAGGATATTGATGTTCGAATTGGCTTTGACCGCGTAACAAATCAGGTGGGGTACGGATTGTAAAGCCTCGTCAAAGACGCGAACATGCCGTTCGAGTGTCCGCTCGCTATAGACATATACCGGGGTGCCCACCTCTTGGGCAATCCGCGCGAGCGGAACCTCTTCGCAATACAGCTCGCCGGCTTGGTACTGAAAGTAGTGCATGCCGCATTATAGAAGGTTTGAAAATGACAAATTGGTCACTGTCCCCGAATTGTCATTGCTGTTTGGTGCGGGAACCGAGTAACGCTTTCCGCTGAGCGGGGGTGAGAAGTCGCGCCACCTTAGCCATCGTGGCTTTTTCCAGATCGGCGAGCTTGCCAGGGTCGGGACGACCTTGAGCCTCGCGGAAGAGTTGAGCGCGCAGCTTGGCGTCTTCTGTATACAGTCCCTGGATCTGCGGCTCCTGCTCGGCAGTCAGCGGCGCGCCGGCTTCTTCCATAACGACCTTCAGAGCCGCAAATCCTCCGCCTTTTTTGATCTCGTCGTTCTGGAATTTCTTGAAGGCGGTCTGTTGATCCGGCTTCAGGACAGCGTTGATCTTCGACATGAGATCATCATTCATGCGTTTCAGTTCTTGCGCCGCCGCACCATCCGCTAGCGCGGCAATACCACTCGCATCACCACGGCCGCGACGTTCACCGCCGCCACGACGTTCTCCGCGCCCAACAAAACGGTCGCTGATGTCCTGGAGTTGCTTGATAGCGGCTTCAACCGCCGGCCTCAACGTCCTTTCTTGATCGGAACTGAGCATGATGCTTGCTTTAGCAAGGAAGGCTTTGACTTGTTCCATCGGATTGACGGAATCGACTCTAGTGAACACCTGGGCTCCGCCGCCACCGCCGGCGAAGGGACCGGAAGGGGCATCGTCCTGAGCGAGCAGAGGCATCGCAGCAAGCAGAAGAGTGGCGATTGTCCAAAAAATTCTCATAATGTCAGCCAATTTCGCCACGAAGCGGCGTCAATACAATAGCCCAGGGCGTAAGCCCTGGGCTATTTGCTCGCAGCGGAAAGACCTCAAAGGGCGACATATTCTGCCGCCCCTTCCAGGCTTTGCACAAAAAATACATCGTGGGCGCTCATAGAACGCCCCCACAGTTGCACACCCCACGCTGTAGGGGCGGTCTATGACCGCCCAGGATTTTTTGTGCAAAGCCGCCCCTTCCAGGGGCTTTTCCATCAACTCTACAGCTTCCCAGGGCTAACGCCCTGGGCTATATTCTGTCGCCGCTTCGCGGCGAAACAAATTCGTCGTTAGAAGTTGAACCTCAGGCCAAGTTCAATCTGCCGCGCCGAACGCGCGGTACTGATAGCGCGTCCGAAGAAAGGCGACGTCATCGTGCCGATATAGTTCCCATACTGCACGTTGTTCAGTAAATTCTGGAACTGGGCTCGAAACGTCATCGTCGGCCCGATGTTCTGTTGATTGAATCCTCCATTGGGTCCGCGATTCCCGCCCGGACCTCCGCGCTGCCCTCCCAATGGGCCACCACCGCGCTGCCCACCCGGCAAACCACCGCCAGGTAAACCGCCACGCTGCGGGTCAGCGAAATTATTGCCGCCGGTAGCGCCGCCGTTACCCGCCCTGGTGCCCGGAGGTGATTGCTCTGTTCTTTTCAGCTTTACCGTCTTCTGTACGTTCAAATTGATGTTGAAGAGTCCCGATCCGACGCCACTATTGCGTGGAATCATCTTACCCGTAAGCGGGTCAATCGGACGCTCGTTGATCACACCGTCATTGTAATAGGACGTCCCTGTCGTGATGTTGTAGGGCCGGCTCGAAGCCCAGTTCACCTGTGTCGTCAAGTTCAAACCTAAGGGCATAATCCAATTCGCTCCCGTAAAAACACGATGCCGGGTATCGAATCCGGAACGGCCCCACTCGGAGTGCATGTCATAGCTGTCGACAGGTAGACTCTGCCAACCATCAGTGTCGCTCTTGGTATAACCCAACGTGTAGTTACCGAAGACTCGCAGATTCCATTTATTCTGAAGCTGCTCCTGCCAACCGATGCTGTAGTTATTCGATCTCGAATTACCGGTGGACTCCAGACGAAAGATAGGTCCTTGAGACGGATCGAGGACGTCACTCCCGGGAACCAGCGGGGCATTGATATTCCTGCTGCGATACAAGTGCATCCCGCGATTGCCATACCACGAAAATGTCAGAGCCAAGCCCTTTGGGAGACTTTTTTCCAAAGAAATCGATGCGTCTGTGGTGTACGGCAGGACCAACTCCAAAGCGCGCGTCCGCCGCGAGATCGGTATTGAGGAAACATCGAAGTTCAGAAATGGGTCCGGAAACGATGGATGCGCGATCACAATTTGCTGCTGCCGCGCGCCATCCAGCCGCATCAAACCTTCGACGATTCCGATGTCCAGTCGCTGATGAAAAACGCCTAAACCGCCGCGCAGCGCCATTGTTTTTGTCAGTTGATAGGCGAAGCCCATCCGAGGGTCGAGGTTGTGATGAGCGCTGGTGTTGGTCTGGGCTTCGTACCTGGCTCCGAAGGACAGATTCAATTTCTTTGTCATTTTCCAGTCGTTCTGGATAAACGACGCCATCTCGAACTGGTTCACGACGAGCAGCGGATTGCCGAGCGTCTGTGTAAACTGCAGGGGCCTTCCAGCGAGATAAAGGTCAAGACTCGAAAACGTATACGTTCCGAGAAAATTATTCTCCTGTTTAGAATGGTTCATTCGGTAGAGACCTTGGAAACCGGTCTTTACCGTCCACTTCGCCCCTGAATACATCAATAAGTTGCTGAACTCGGAATTCCGGTTGTTGCTCAGATTGTTGTTCTGCCCGCCTCCGCCATTAAACGAATCAAGAACGTTGATCGCTTGAGTAGCCAGACGGGGCGTGGTTTGCGAAAAATCTTTCCGGTATTCGAACCGGACCTCGTGCACGAGCGCCTTCGTTAGAACAGCGGTCTCTCGCACTTGAAATTCGGAATTGCGGACGACATTGTCGGACGCGCGATCTGCTAGCGTCGTCGGCCCGCCAAAAAGCTGATTGAGTCTTTGTTGATGCTGATTCTGGTAATTGACGTATAGCGTGTTGTTCTTGTCGATCGCAAACTGGCTGCGGGCATTCAGGTTTTTGTTCCTGTTCGGCGTCACAATGGGCGCCGAAAAGTTCTGAGTGGTCCCATCCGAACCCAGAATGATGGCCCGAATGGTATTCGTATTTTCGTTTAAGAAATGGCGTGCGTTCAGGTTCAGCGAAAGCTTGTTCCGAATGATGGGACCGCTGAAATTGGTTTGATAATTATGAGTTTCGGAAGGCGGCTTGACCGCTGGGGATCCATCCTTAGTCGTCAGGAAGGGATCACGGGCGTTGAGCGCTTGATTCCTGAACTCCAGGTTCAGCAGGCCATGATAGTCGCCCGTTCCCGCTTTGGTGATTATTTCCGTCCGGCCGTACCCGATGCCGCTGAACTCCGAACTGAATGGATTATTGCTGATGCGGATTTCCTGAATCTGGTCCTTTGGAGGGACGCGGCCACCGGTGAACCCATCGATTACAAAAGTGGCGTTGCCGCCGGCGCCGCCACGCGAGCCCGCAATTTCCTGCAGATACTGCGTGAGTTCGTCTTCGTTATCCGGCAGCGTATCGATGAACTCTTTGCCAAGAACCGTTGCTTGAAGACTCGAATCCGGATCGATGCTGATCTCGTTGCGCGTTTCGGTAACTTCGACGTTCTGCGTGATCTGCGCGAGCGACATGGTGATGGAAAGAGGCCCCATATCGGGGGTGACCTTCACCATTTCCGTATAGGTATCGAAATCCGTGGCCGCAATTTCCAGCTTGTAGTCACCCGGCTCAGCAGGTAAGTCGAATTCGCCCGTGCCGGTGCTGGTTGCTTCTCTAACGACTCGATCGCCCTGATAAAGCTTGATCTGAACTCCGGGCATTACCGATCCCGTAGAGTCCATCACCCGGCCTTTTATTTTTCCGGATTGTCCAAAGAGTGTCGTGACGGTGAGGAGCGTCAGCAACAGCGCGAACCGACTCCGCATCGAGTGCTCTCCGATCCTGTCTAATCCAGCCGCGGCCCACCGCCATCTCGATAGAAGTCAGGGACTTTAAGGTCGCCACCCTGATTTTTCCTGCGCTCATCCATTTTCCGGCGGAACTCTTCGTATTTTTTCAACTGCTCGTTATTGAGAAGCGCGCGAATCTTTATCCGCGATGCCTCTCGGATGGCATCGAATTTGGGCTGGGCTTCATCGCGCAGCTCTCTAAATTCCCGGCGCGTCTCTTCGCCGATTTTGCGCATCTGCTCCCGCTGAGCCAGATTCAGACCCAAATAGTCGTAAAACTTGTTGATGTCGCGCTGCGCGCGTTCCGCACGCGAAGTGGAGGTATCGGGGGCACTGGCCACGCGAGTCGTATAGAAATTTGCGATCACTATCCCGGTGGCGATACCGATGAAGAATACGCTGAACACCAAAAACTTTGCTTTCAAGGAACGGACAATCATTGTTGCTCCTCCGGTGCGATCATTTGCTGCATCACAACTTCCCTGGCCGGAACACCTGTGTCGTTATAAACGAAGCTCTCCGCCACACTTTGTTCGGCCTCCAGAAACGATTCGACGACTCCGCTTTGCGGCATCTGCGGAATCCAGAGTTCAGCAAGGACAAAGCACAAAATCAGCGCCAACGCCATGGCCAGCACCGGGCGCGCAGAGCTCGGGATGATTTCCCAGATTCCGTACTCCCATGCCGAACCTTCCGTCAGCCGCGCCATGACGCGTTCGCTAAAGAACGCATCCGGCTCGAAGATTCTTTTTTTCTCTGACTCGAAAAATTTTCTAAGTTGATTCATTTTCCCTTCTCTTCGGCTCACGCTGCTTGTCTTCATCAGCGTCGGGCCCACCATTCATTGATGGCTGCGCCCTACCGGGCTTGCATTCGCTACCGCTCATGCCGGATTGGCTTCGGTACACCGTTCGGCGGCCTTTTTCCTTCCGGACGGTCCCCGCACGCCCAGGCTCGTCCAACATGCTCGCCAGCTTCTTGCGGGCTCTGAACAAGCGGACCTTTACATTAGTCTGTGTGAGGCCCATTGTTCGAGCAATTTCTTCTACCGACATCTCTTCCACTTCTTTCAGGAGCAGCGGAATCCTCAATTTTGGATCCAAACGTTCAACCGCCAACTTCGCTTTGCCGAGCGAATCGGGCTCGTGGGGCGCAACGGAGGCTGCTCCCGCCGCTTCCGGTCCGTAAGTTTCCATCGCCACTTTGCGGCGTCGCGTCTTTCGGAGCTCGTCATAACAAGTATTCACGGTCACCCGAGCAAGCCAGCCCGGAAAATTTTCGTCCGGACGGACTTGATCGATCCGGGCGAAGAGCTTCAAGAAAACATCTTGAGCGAGGTCTTCCACATCTTCGCGTGTGCGAAAAAAGCGGCTGATAAGCCGGAATACCATCGGAGCGAATTGGTCAACGATGGTCTCGCAAGCCGATCGATCGCCCGCCTTCGCGCGAGCAATAAGCTCGCGATCAAATTCCATAAAGCCAATACGTCATGTAGATACTTGGGGTTACACCCGCATTTCGAATATAAAGAATGTGGAAAACCCAAACCGGCGCGCCGAAAGACTAACGTGTCCAGCCATCAACAGCAAGTCTAGTAGTGTAAAACACCACGACCTACGCCCAAGCCTAAGTTACATATAGGTTTAACCAATGATACTCTTAGCGCGATGGAGGAGACAGATGGAAGACACATATGTTTAAGGCAGGTCTATGGATTGCGCCGCGAGATTGCGCCGTGAAAATGCTCGTATTCTCGGCCGCTGAGAGTTCGAGAGCGAACTACTGATTATACCTGCCGCCCGTCTCAGAACGTGTACCGCAGTGCCGCAATCACGCGGCGGTTTCCCCCATCGGTTCCCCACTGATTCAGGAAATTGGAGGAATTCACGCGACCTTCGGGAATACCGAAATTGCGGGAGTTCGTCGCATCATACATCTCGACGCGGAACTGGACGTTGTGGCCTTCCCTGATCCGCGTATTCTTGATATACCCAAACCCGATATCTGCGATCCTATCGGCACGAATCGTGTTACGCCCAACGTTTCCCACGCGGACCCCGGCGGGCAACTGGCTGAACAGGGAAGCCCCTCCGGCCTTGATTAGTTCGGGAACGCTCATCCTCGATGTGTCGAGCGTGGTATTGAGATTGGGTCGGATAGCATTCCCGACCAGGCTGGCGATCCCGCTGAGCGCACCCGTCGGATCAGATCCATTTAAGATGGTGAATGGCGCCCCGCTTTGGAATGTAAAGAACGAATTCAGTTGCCAGCCGCCGATCGCGTGGCCAAGCACGCCAGGTTGACTGCGGAGAAATGGCAGCTCATAGACGAAATTTCCCGTGAAACGGTGCGGCCGGTCATAGGTCGAACGCGCGCGGTCCGCGCGCCGGTTGAAGGAATCTTGTGAGACTGCCACTTCACCGCTGGACGGATTAAAGATCTCCGACGCATCGTCGATGAATGCGCTCCAAGTGTAATGCAAGCCGGCACTGAGATTGCGGCTCAAGCGCTTTTCGCCGCTGACCTGCAGGGAATGGTAAATCGATGACGCGGCATTCGCCCGCCTCCGGATCACTCCGCGCGTCGGGTCCAGCCGCTGCGTTGAGAACGGCAGCCGGGGATTCCCGTCAAGCGTTTGGAAGAGAGACGTACCCTTTGTTCCTACGTAACCGAGACGGAATACGAGATTGGAAGTCAGCTCGCGCTGAACCTCCAAACTGTATTGGTCGGCGGCAGGCGATCGGAAGTCGCCAGCGACAACAGTCCGTGTAAGCATCAATGGGTCGAGGCCTGCGGGTTGAGCCGCAGCCAACAGGGTGAACGCCCCGGCAACACCGGTTCCGCCTCCGGGCTGCGCCGTTGCGACGGGCGTGATTGTGGCTACAAAGGGGAACGAACTCGCGATATTCAAACCAATATTGAGGAAACCATAATCGTTGGTCCTCGAATAGCCGCCGCGCAGCACGAATTTGTTTCCGCCCGTGAACCAACCAATCGGACCCCTGGTTGTGGTGCGCGGGTTCCAATTGAAACCGAGCCGCGGTTGCAAATTGTTGATGTCGCGCTCGGGCACAGGGGCCAGCGCATAACGCTGATCGCCGCCCGCCTGAACGATCTTACGGTTCAAAGGCACGAGACTCGCGACAGAGTTACCGGGGAGTTCATATCTTAGACCATACGTCAATGTAAGACTGTTCTTGACCTTCCATTCGTCCTGTCCATAAAAGAACAGGTCGTACCAATTGTAATAATTAATGGCTTCACCGCCGGGCAGCGGCTTGTTGATCGTCGCCGCGAGATCTGCGACATCGTCTACAAAGCGTTGCAGGGTTGAGTAACTGAGCAGGCCTCGAATTGAGGGGAAGAAGAAGCTCTTCAGCTCGATTTTTCGGACGTCGCCGCCGAACTTCAGCGCATGATTTCCTTTGAGGTAAGAAAAGTTGTCTTGCAACTGGTATGTATTGTTGAACCGGTATTGAGGAAGGTTCGCCGCAAGTCCTATCGCTGTTCGCGAGGTCCCGGAGTTGAAGCCGGTCAAACCCAGTTCGGAAATTTCAATTGAAGGTATTTCCTCGGAGCGGGGATCCGAAGCGGTGGTTGTGGATCCAAGCCGCTGGTATGCGGCGCGAACCTCATTCACCATGCGGCTCGACAATGCGCTGGTGAGCCAGATGTTTGCGGCCTGCTGCCGCTGCGGCTGAATTGTTGATAGTCCCGGAGGCGTGACTTGCGCGTCCCCCTCTTTTATACGATCGGTGAAAAGATAGCGCCCGCTCAGTATATGCCGATCGGTCAGCTTTTGGTCGATGCGTCCAGTGAACTGATCGTCCCTGACCTTGACTGTGGTTGAACCGGTGAGCGAACCCAGTGGAACGGCGAAAGTTTGGCCGCCCAGTGTAAAGGGTGCAGACCTGTTGATCGGTGTCTGCGCAGCGGGCAGGAATTTCAATAGCGCAGCGACTTGCGGCCGGGTTCCGGCCACGGATTGTAAAATCTGGCGTCCCGGCTCGGTCGGAGCGCCGTTCAACGTACTTCCAGATCCAAGCTGTCTGTCGGTCCAGTGCTGATAAGATCCAAAAAAGAAAGTGCGATCCTTGATAATCGGGCCACCCACGGTCCCGCCGATCTGGTTTTCGATACGCCATGGAGACGTCGGTCTCGCCTTCTTGTCCAAATTGCTTCGTGCATTCAGCGCGTTGTCATTGTGAAACCAGAACGCGGATCCGTGAAAGTCATTGGTTCCGCTCTTGGTGATGACATTCATCACCGATCCGGCCGCGCGTCCAAACTCCGGCGCAAACTGGTTTGTGATGAGGCGGACCTCCTGGACAATATCCGGATTGTTGATCGCCTGCTGCCGCCCCGTAAGGCTGGGATCGTTGCTGTCCTGGCCGTCGATCATGAAGTTGTTCGAGCGCACGCGCATCCCATTGACCGAAAAGCTGTCCTTCTCAACGCCCGAGGCAAAATTAGTTTGGCCGCTTCCCAGTTGGCTGACGCCCGGGGCCGACAGCGCAATGCTGAAGACGTCCCGATCCGTTGCGAGCGGAAGCTCCGAAACGCGTTTCGTATCGAACAGCACACCGACCTCTGCAGTCGTTGTGTTTAACGGAGGCGCATCGGCTTCGACAACACTAACCGTCTCGGTCACCCCCGCCGGTCTCAAGGTAACATCGACCACAGCCGCCTGATTGAGTGATAACGTCACACCGGATTGGACATATTTCGCGAACCCACCGAGTTCGGCTGTGACTTCATATGTCCCGACGGGAAGATTTGGGACTCGGTATCGTCCTTCATCGTTCGAAATACCGGTACGCGTGGCGTTTGTTTCGAGGTTACGAACTGTAACGGTCACGCCGGGTACCAGCGCCTTTTGCTGATCCACAACCAGACCCTGAATCGTTCCTGTTGTCGATTGACTTAAAAGAAGAGACGCGCCGAAGAACAGAGACAGTGGTACCAAAAGACTCATTCTGGAAGTCATATACGATCGCCTCCATGCACAACTGGCAGACTATCTAAGTCACAATATAAGGTCAATTCAATGCTTCACATTCCAGCCGTTTCAACAACGCTACCGATATCACGCCAGATTCAATTCGCTTTGAAGCTTATTTGGTGATTTAACCGAAAAAGATAATTTGCTCAAAAATACAATACGCGGATAATGCTGCAGCGTGGGACTCTTTATCCGAATCTGTTGCGTCTTCTTATTAGCGACCTCGGTTCCCCTGAATGCTCAATTGACCCGTGGCTTCGTCTCGGGTTCAGTAACGGATTCGACCAATGCGCTGATTCCCGAAGTTCAAGTTATTCTCACCAACAACGAGACCAATATTGCGCGCGAGACAGTCACGAACGATGTGGGTTTCTACCGCTTTGTTGCAATCGATCCTGGAGAGTACTCCCTCGATTTCAGAAAACCCGGTTTTGAGACGCATAGGATTGATGATTTTGCCGTTAAGACAGCGCAGGAAGTCGTCATCAATCAGACGCTGGCACCGGCGCCCGTTGCCGTTGAGGTTTCTGTGCTCGAAACACCGGGCAGTGAACTCGCAAAGACCACAGCCACGGTCGAGCGGACATTCACCGACCGCGAAATTAGCGAACTCCCGCTGCAGGTTTATAAAGACGTCCGGGACATTACGCGTCTGGCTCTGTTCACCCCGTTAGTCGCTCGGTCTCCGAGTTTTACGGAATTCTCCGCGAACGGGCAGCGCAGCCGTAACAACAACTTTATGCTGGATGGGGTCGATAACAATGACCTGACCGTTACCAACAGCTCGCTTCGTATCATTCCTGAAGCGGTTCAGCAGGTTCAATTGCAGACGGTTGCTTACTCGGCTGAGTTTGGCCGGTCGACCGGCGGTCAGTTTTCCGCGGTGACCAAAGCCGGAACAAATCGGTATCACGGAGAAATGTGGGAATATCATCGCGGCAATTGGATGGAACCTCTAAGTCTGGCCAACAAGCGTGCCGGGTTTAAGGAGACGCCCCGTTATACCGTCAATCAGTTTGGCGGCGATGCGGGCGGGCCGGTTTGGAAAGACCACACGTTCTTTTTCGGACTCCTGGAGGTGAATCGCCGGCGGGAAGCCGCAAGCGCATCGAATGCTTCACCCGCAACAATTCCCACTGCCGCCGGATACGCAGCACTCCCAGCCATACCGTTGGGAACCGGTGAAACGTCCGCTGCACGGGAGGCTGCGCTCAATGCGCTCAAATTCCTGCCGGATCTTTATCCAGGTGTGACCAATTATCAAAATTTGCAGAACACGCCGATCAACAAGTTCTTGGTCCAGACCGGCACGGTTCGGATCCCCATCGCCCGTCCATCCAACTTCTGGTACAGCGTCGGACGCATCGACCACCGCCTGGGAAATGGAGACAACATTAGTTACCGGTACCATTTGGATCAAAGCGACCAACCGAACGTCACGAGCAACACCCAGTTCGGGTCGCGATTCGCGGCCGCTCAATCCATTCTGCGGCAAAATCAT
>QHWY01000352.1:0-3297 GCA_003223875.1 Acidobacteriota bacterium
AGGAAGGCGGCAAGGGATCACGGCAAAAGATTGTGAAGTTCCAGGCGAGGCCGAATCCTCTAGCGAAGTAGGGGGAAATTCGGGGTCAGACGGGTGAATTCCCTATTTTCGATCGAAGCCCGCTAAGGAAAATAGGGAATTCACCCGTCTGACCCCGAATTTTGGAGAAAACCCCATGTCGTGGCGGTAACCGCGTATATCGACGACATGGCGAATTTCGATCGCTTCAACGACATCTATCGCGAATACTTCAAAACCGAACCGCTGCCCACCCGCTCCACCGTTGCGGTGAAACAACTCGCGCGCGGCGCGCATTTGGAGCTGACGATGACAGCGGTTCGGTCGAGAAAGTAGACACCGTCCTTAACGCACGGCTACAGATACGATGCGAACCGGGGTAAATGTTCTTGCCAGTTCGCGCTCTGCTTTTGAGATCAGGAGTGCCCTGCCATCGGCGGCGCCTTCCCACCACATTTCCTTAAGAAAATAGTCGTTGCCATATCTGTGGAAAACGAGTTTGGCACTGACGGATTGGCCTGTCCGATTGCTGATGCTGATCGTATTAGACACGACCACGGCATGGGAGTCGCGGTTGAATAGCTTCGCGACGCCACTCCCAAGGCGTTCTATGTCGTAGTCGCCGGCCGGCAGCACGCCCTCGTTCGAATAAAAGGCGAACGGTATTGTTGCCCTCATCCGGTTGGATTGAGCCTGTGCCGATTCGATCGACAACAGAAAAAAGGTTGTCAGAAGCGCGGCTCCGATGGCCACGCGTGATGTCGTTCGGTTCATCATATTACCCTCCACCTATCTAAGGCGTGAACCGGTACGGAAAACTATCAGTCATCCGCAAAATTTCATGTTTGGTGCCGAGGGATGTAAACTGCGAGGCATGGCGATCAAAGTCGTCGAACTTCACCACCACGGCATCCGTGTCGGGACCAAGCCCGAGGAACTGGAGCAGGCGCGACGGTTTTATACGGACGTGCTTGGTCTCCACACCGATCCTCAGCGTCCGGATATTCCCGGCATTCCTGGTTTCTGGATGTATGTCGGCCAGGATAATCGGACGACCCAAATTCATCTGTTGGGCGCCATTGGAAGATCACCGATAGCGCGCAGTGATAAGGAAGATCCCACGCTTCCTCATGTTGCGCTTGCCGTAGAGAACATCGAGGAAACGCGCCAGGAACTGGAACGGCTCGGCATCTGGCATTGGAGCATCAAAGGATTAGCCGGGCCGCGATCGGATCAGGTATTCATCCAAGACCCGTTTGGTAACGTCATTGAACTCCATCAGGTCGGTAGCTGCACGTGCAACAAAAGCGCTCTGGATGGAGATCACGCCTGATACATCGTCGCGCCGCCGACCACGGTGCGCACGATGTGAATGTCTTTGATCTTCGAAGATTCGACCGTGTGCGGATCGTCGGCGAGGATGACAAAGTCCGCAAGCTTGCCTGGCGTAATCGATCCTTTGATGGTCTCCTCGCGTGACGCATACGCGCCGTTAAGCGTGTTGATGCGGATGGCCTCGTCCACACTGACGCGTTGATTTGCTCCCCAAGTCTCGCCGTTCCAGCCGGTACGCGTCACCATGCCTTGAATCCCCATCAGCGGAGCAAAGGGACCCGGACTGAAATCCGAACCGGCGCATGCTGGCACGCCAGCGTCGAGAAAGCTGCGAAAGGCCATCGAACGCTTCATCAGCTCTTCGCCGTAGAAGCGGAACTTGTCGGTGTTGTAGTACGCATAGGAAGTGAAGCAGGCCGGAATTGTTCCCGTCGCTTTGATGCGCCGCAGCAGGTCGTCGTTGATGAGAGTGCAGTGCGTGATCTTCGGGCGCGCGTCGGGCCGCGGGAACAGTTTCTGGGCGCGCTCGAAGGCGCTCAGCACCATGTCGATGGCGACGTCGCCATTGGCGTGGCAGTTGACCTGAATGCCGGCTCGATGGACACGTTCGACCCACGCCTTCAACTCGTCTTGCGTCTCGGTGACGTTTCCTTTGTATGGCGGCTTCACTCCGGGATAGGGAGTGCTGAGCGCCATGGTGCGCTCGGAAAATGAGCCATCGACGGTGTGCTCCGAAGTCGCGCCCAACCGAATCCACTCGTCTCCGAATCCCGTCGCGATGCCGCTCGTGATCATTCCTTCCAGCACGCGGCCGTTCATTTCATAACTTACACGGTGCAGCAGATCGCCGCGCGCCCGCACCTGCTGCAGCGCGGACAAGTCGCCGCCCTGGTGATGCACGCTCGTCAGGCCGTAGCGGACGAACTGTTTCGAGATGTGAGCGAGCCCGTCGCGACTGCGCCTCGCGGTCTCGTCCTGCGTGAAGGTTTGCCGGGTACCGACATTATTGAATACCGCGCGCGCCCGGTCGGTCACTCGGCCGGTCAAATTGCCCTGCTCGTCACGATCGAACGTGCCGCCGGCAGGATCTTTCGTGTTCTTCGTCACGCCCGCCAGCTCGAGGGCCTTGCTGTTATAGAACGACGTGTGTCCGCCGCGGTGGTGCACGGCGACGGGATGATCTTTCGACACCTCATCCAGGTCGTGCACGTTTAGCAGGCGGCCGTCTTTCACTTTCGTGTCGTCGAAGAAATAGCCTTCAACCCACCTACCCGCCGGCGTCTCCCGCGCGCGTTGGCGAAGCTTATCCACGATGCTGCGGATCGTCACGAATTCCACTTCGAACGGATTTCCGACCAGGACTTCATAAAGCAGCGTGGGGCCGGGCGCATGGTTGTGGCAGTCGGTGAAGCCCGGCACGATCGTCATCTGCCCGGCATCGATCGTCTGGGTCCCTTTCGCAATGAGTCCCTTGACGTCGGCGGTTCTGCCAACGGCGACGAACCGGCCCGTTTTCACTGCAAAAGCTTCCGCCCGCGGCGTGCGGTTATCCATCGTGTAGACCTTCGCGTTTAAAACGACTAGGTCGGCATCGTGCGCATCGATTGTCTGCGCGGCGAGCGGCATTCTTCCGAACCACGGGGCGCCGATGGCGCCGGCGATGGAGGCCCCGGTCAGACCGAGAAATTCTCTGCGGGTATGTTTCGTCACGGTTTCGAAATTCCTTCCTTCAGAAATGCGATCAGCGGGGGATTGGTCTTCTCGGGCGCCTCCATGTGGGGAACGTGTCCGAGACCGGCGATCAGGTGCAACTTGGCGTTGCCGTTCGGAATGGTATCGGCGATGAATTTCATCCGCTCTCGGAAGAGTGCCGCTGATCCCGGTAGGCTGTCATCGGCTCCGCCGAAGACGAGGGTCGGCGCTTTGATGTGCGCCCAGTCGTAC
>QHWY01000352.1:3547-11141 GCA_003223875.1 Acidobacteriota bacterium
TCCACCATCGCGGGATATTGAGTGGCGAATCGCGCAGCGAGCATCCCGCCCATGGAGTGGCCGACGACCATCACCTTATCGATCTTCAGACTTTGAAGAATCAGGCGTGTATTTCGCGCCATGTCGCTGAAGTTGTACGGCATGATCGGTTTCGAGGACCGGCCGTAACCGATCTGGTCCGGCGCGATGACGCGGAACCCTTCTTTGCGTATCGCGTCAATCGGTCCGCCGAAGTAGAACCCTGCGAAGTTGTTCCCATGCAAGAGCACCACAGTGTGACCGTTCGGCTGGCCGAGCGGCGGCACGTCCATATACGAGATTCGCAGCTCCTGTCCGTAAAGCGTGATGGACAACGAAGAGGTCGCATAGGGATAAGCGACATCTTCACAATTGATGCTGCCGGGTTTCACGTCGGCCAGCGCCGAAGCCGCAGGCCGATTCTGCTGGGCCAACAATCCGGCCCGCATAACAAGAAGCACAAGAAGCGCGGAAAAGAATGTGTTTTTCATAGATTGCGATTCCCCTCCTCGCAGAGGAGGGGTGGATGCGCCGAGCGCAGCGACGGCGCAGACGGGGTGGTCAGACCGGCGGCACATTCGGCCGAACTGACCACCCCGGCGCTTCGCGCCACCCCTCCTCTGCGAGGAGGGGAATCTGGCCACGTCTGCACGCGGTAAGTTTACGACAGATCCGGTTCGCGGTAGGATACTGATCACTGCACAAGTTTGGCCCGCTCAAGATAGGAGGAGTTGATGAAGCGACTGACCATATTGGTTGCGGTCGTGGCAGCCGGCGTTCATTCGATAGCGGCCTCAGCGTATCAGCAACCGGCGCAAGGGTTGCCGCCTGCGGCGAGGGCTGCCACCCAGATCGAAAAAGTAAAAGACAATCTGTACATGATCACCGGTGCCGATCCGACGGATCGCAACTCTTTTAGCGGCGGTAACACCGGGGTGTTCATCACGAATAACGGCGTGGTGGTTGTCGATACTAAATTAGCCGGATGGGGCCAGGTCATCCTCGACAAGATCAAGACCGTCACCAACAAGCCCGTGACGACGATCATCAATACGCACACGCACGGCGACCACACCGGCAGTAACGAAGCCTTCGGCGGAACCATCGAGATCATCGCCCAGGAGAATACGAAGGCCAACATGGAAAAGATGGATGCCTTCAAGGGCGACAAAGCCAGATTCCTTCCGAAGAAGACGTTCAAAGACAAGATGTCGATCGGCAGCGGGAAAGATCGCATCGACTTGTACTACTTCGGACGCGGCCATACGAACGGGGATGCCTGGGTCGTTTACACGGCGCTGCGGGTGATGCAAACCGGAGACATGTTCGCGTGGAAGGATGCTCCAACGCTGGATAGAAACAATGGCGGCAGCGGCCTCGAATATGCGCAGACTGTCGGCAAGGTATTGGCTACGGTTAAGGACGTGGACACGCTCATTGTCGGTCATAGCCCCCTGAGGAAACCGGCCGAGCTGCAGGAATACCAACGGTTCATGACCGATTTCGTCAATGCCGTTCGCGCCGCCAACAAAGCCGGCAAAAGCGTTGATGAAGCGACCGCGTCGATCAATCTCAGCGCGAAATACCCGGGTTACAAAAACGAACGGTATAAGGCCGCGATTCAAGTCATCTATGACGAGCTGAAAGCCGCCTCTCCGAATTAAGATGTATCGATGTTCACCGCTCGTCTGATTCGCCTGATTACCGGAGCGGCGATTGCGGCGTGGCCGATTTTCATGCTCGCGCAATCGCTCCCGGATGTTCAGGTGTCCGCGCAGGCGAGACAGATCCACGAGCGTGCGATAGTCATCGATACGCACGGCGACACCCCGCAGCGCCTGCTGTTCGACAAGAACTTCAACATTGGGACGCGGAACAAGCTGGGCCACGTCGATATTCCTCGAATGCGGGATGGAGGACTCGACGCGCTGTTCTTTTCGATCTGGGTTCCCAGCGATGCAACCGGCCCACCCGCCGTGAAGCGCGCGCTCGATCTCATCGACAGCGTGCGCGAGGCGGTTCGAACTCATCCCAACGACCTGATGCTCGCGACAACGGCCGCAGACGTGCGCCGCGCCGCGGCCGAGCACAAGATCGCAGCGCTAATGGGCATGGAAGGCGGCCACATGATTGACGACGATCTTGGCCTGCTGCGCGTCTACGCCGCGCTCGGTGTGCGCTACCTGACCCTCACCCATTTCCTGAACAACAATTGGGCGGATTCAGCCACGGACAAACCGGCCCACAATGGACTGACGGCCTTCGGCAAGGATGTCGTACGCGAGCTGAATCGTCTGGGAATGATTGTCGATGTTTCGCATATCGCGGACAAAACGTTTTACGACGTCCTGGAAACAACGACAGCGCCCGTGATGGCATCCCATTCTTCGTCCAGAGCCATCTCCAATCATGTCCGCAATATGACCGACGACATGATGCGCGCGCTTGCGAAGAACGGCGGGTTGATCATGATCAACTACGCCGCAGCCTTTCTAAGCGAGGAGTTCCGAGTCGCGAGTGAAAAGAAGGGCGGCAACATTGTCGCGATGATGGCGGCGATGTCGAAGAAGTGCGGCGGCAACGAAGCGTGCACGATCATGGAGAGCGAGCGCATCCAGCACGAAGCGATGGCGAGGGGCGAACTCCCGAAGGTAACGTGGGACAAGATTGTCGAGCATATCGATCACGCCGTGAAGGTCGCCGGTGTGGATCATGTCGGCCTCGGCTCCGATTTCGATGGAGCGACCATGCCGATAGGTATGGAAGACGTCTCGAAGCTCCCCAAAATTACCGACGCCTTGCTGAAGAAGGGTTACTCCGAACAGGATATCGACAAGATCCTCGGCGGCAATATCCTTCGAGTGATGGAACAGGTCGAGAAACTCAAAAGCGCGCGCTGATCAATTGCGGGCGGCACTCCTTGCGGCGGTTTCGCTTTTGCCGCCCTCCCTCCGGACCATCTGCGTAACGGTACCCTGGGCATTCTTCACGAATTCGACAGACGCCATGCTCACGCTGGAGAGAAATATCGTCTCGGACCGAGCCACGAACAGACGGTCTGCCGGATGGGCGCTGTCCTGGATGATCAATTGATCGCCGGAAACCGCGACCACCGCCTGCCGCCCAGGCCCGAATTCATATGTCCCTGCATACTTCGCGAGAATCTCTGGAGCGAGCTTCATGCCGCTAACCAGGTGAGTTCCCGAGCGCTCGTTGTCGCAAATGTCTTCGAGCAGCACGCTGTCGGGCACCAGCGTCTTGTCCGCTCGCAAGGTGAAGGGCTTTGTAAAGGCCTTCGGATCATCGATAGTCATTTCGTATTCCAAGTGTCCGACATCGCGGCGCCGGAGGCGTTCGGTGATCCGCAACGACTCTGTTTGAGGATGCCCACCCACGTCGAGCCACCCCAGGTCGTTGAAGCCTGCGGAGTTGATCACGAGCGTATCCTGTTCCCAATGTCCGACGGAGTAACCCAACCAAGTGGGATTCAGCTCGCTCACGTCTTTTGGAAGCTGCCGCCCATCCGTGTAGATGGTTCGATGAGGACTGTTCGGAGACTCATGGAGGACCACGATCAAGCCGGAGGTCTGGACGATCTGTGACAAACCGCGAAAATTGAGAAACGGAACGCTAACCGGCAGGCACCGTGCAAGCGGACTGTCTTTTCTGAAATCCTGAACCCGTTGCTGGCGTAGAGTCTGTGCCCACGGCTGGATATCTTCGGGCTTCAGATTGACAGCGACATTGAAGTCGTATCCGTACTCGCCTGTCCGGCCCGCGCGCCAAATTCCGGACAAGTCCGGCTTGCCCTCCGCGGTTCGAGGCGCTGGCGCGGAAAGGTTCGGCTTGCCGTCGGGCAAGCGGGGAATTCCCGCTGTCGGATAATTTATCCACTGAGCCGCGGCGGGAACGACTGACGCGAACACAAGTGCTGCGGCAGCAATCGGCATAAGGTGAGCGTTCATTTGTGCCTCCGTGACGACGAGTATACAAGATGTGAATGGATTTATTACTTGGCGACGGCCTTTACTTCTTGATACACCGCGCTGACAAACCGATCGGCACTCGTCAGGCCGGCGCCGGCCGCTCCGAGTCCCCCTGCTGTTTTGGCGTCCCAGGCAGCGGTGACTTTCGCCGCCAGGACTTCTTTCTCCGTCTTACCCTGAGCGATCAACTGTTTCACTTTGTCGCGGACGCTTTTGATCATGTCGGCGTACGGCACGAGGTCGTTGCGCTTGATCCATGTGCCGTGGCCTGGGATAAGCGTCGTGTCGGGCCCGGCAATCTTCATGAGTTGGTCGCATCCCTCCAGCATGCCGTTCAAGGTGCCGCCGTTGGCGCGGTCGATGAAGGGGTAGCCGTAATTCCGATAAAAGTCGCCGATCATGATCACGTTCGCATTCTCGAATCGGATGATCGTGTCGCCGCTCGTATGCGCAGCACGAACGGGAATCAGGTCGATGACCTCGCCGTTCATACGAAGTTTCACCGGCGCGCCCATTCCGTAGGTCACAACCGGATATCCAGCCGGATCTCTCGCGGGAGGGCGGTTGCCGTTGGCCAGCGGTGCCGGGTGCACCATTTGCTCGCGCAGTTCTTCGCGGGCAAAGATAACGACGCCCATGTTGCCGAAGACAGGATTACCGGCAGTGTGATCGCCATGGATGTGTGTATTCGCCATAAAACGAATCGGCTGAGCGCTGATCTTCCGGATCGCCGCCAGCAGCTTCTCGGAGACCTGGGCGTATTGAGCGTCGACCATGAAGATGCCGTCCGGGCCCGCGAGCACACCGACGAGGCCGCCGGCCGCATCCGGATGGTTCACATCGACATTGGGTGAACCGCTGATCATGTAAAGGTTCGGCGAAACCTGTTTTGTCGTGAACTCGATTTTGCTGAAGTCTGTTCCCTGCCCGCAGACACTCACGGAAAAGGCCGCCGCGGCGAACGCCGCGAGGGACAACTGCCATGGTGATGTCATGACTCGCTCCTTTAGGTACTTCGCACACCTATTGTATTATTTCGGGCGGTATGGGGAGGAAAAACCAACTATGTCGAGACGAATCGTTCTTTGCATCGCAATATTGATCAGTTCGAGCGTGATGGCGCTTGGCCAGCTCACGACCGGCACCATGACTGGATATGTCAGGGATCAAAGTGGCGCGGCAATAGCGGGCGCAACCGTAACGCTGAAAAACACAGACACCGGGATCTCACGGACCACACAAACAAACGAAACTGGTAAATACGAGGCACTGAGCCTTCCCGCTGGAAACTACGAAGTCAGCGCCGGGCTGTCCGGGTTCCAAACAGCGGTGCACACGGGAATTAGCTTGGCACTCGGCCAGAATGCGGTGGTCGATTTTACACTTCAGATCGGCCGTGAGATCGCTCAGATCGAAACCACGACTGCAACCGTTGCAAACATCGTTGATGAAAAGAAGGTCACCGATCTTCCTCTGAACGGGCGCGATCTGACGCAGCTTTCGTTTCTGCAGCCCGGCGTCATCAAGAGCCCGGCGGGAGCGGGAGCGTTTTCCGGACTCGGAGATAAGTTATCGGTGGCCGGTTCGCGCGGCAATCAGAACATCTATCTGCTCGACGGCGTGAGCAACTCGGATCTTTCCGGAAATGCCCAATCCGCATCCGGGCAACTGGCGGGGGCGGAGACGATCAAGGAATTTCAGATCATCACGAACAACTACTCGGCGGAGTACCGGAGCCAGGCCGGAGCGATCGTCAGTGCTGTGACAAAGTCGGGAACCAATACCTTCCACGGTTCGCTATACGAGTTCCTTCGCAACGACGCTCTGGATGCCGCCAAATGGGAAGAAAACAAGGGCGGCGGCAAGTCTCCATTCAAGCGAAACCAGTTTGGCGGCTCGATTGGCGGTCCAATAATTAAGGACAGGACTTTCTTTTTTGCGAGCTACGAAGGATTGCGGCAGTCGCAGGGCGTCAATACGCAGGCCCGTGTTCCTGATATGGCTGCGCGGAATGGAATCCTTCCTGGCGTCACTCCGATAACCGTAAGCTCTGCCGTTCGGCCCTACCTCGACTTGTATCCGGTGCCTGGTGCCGGAAACCGGATTGTTTCAGAACCTGGGCGCAGACCCGACGGCACGGTGTTGTTGGCTGCAATCGCAAAGGTACCGACGAACGACGACTTCGGATTAGGCCGCATCGATCACAACTTCTCTAACGAGAAATTGGGGACAATCGCCGGCACGTACAACTATGACAATGGCGCGAGCAGCTCGGAAACACCTCCTGGTGTCCTGGGCGATCTGTTGGCGCAGGGCTTCAGCAGCCGCAAGCACGTCATCTCGGTGAACCAGACCAGCATTTTTTCTCCGACTCTTCTGAACGAGATCAAAGTCGGCTACAGCTTTACCAACCCCGTGCAGGATATTCCGCTGACGAGTAGAGATTTCGGGAGTCTTGCATTTCGTCCGGGGCGGACCTTGCTGGGTCAAATCCAGGTCAGCCCGCTCGACGATATTGGTTATCGCACTGGCGCGTCGGATTATCAGCAGAAGCTTTGGAGTTTTATGGATGGTCTCTCCGTTACGCGGGGTGCGCATTCCTTCCGGATGGGCGGCAACTTCGAACGTTATTGGTACCAGCAGATCAGTTGCAGCCGCGGGTGCAACGGCAGGTACCAATTCAGCAATCTTGCGCAATTCCTGCAGGCGCAGCCACAACTGTTCGAGGTGCAATTGCCCGGAGCGGAGAATCCCGACCGGCATATGGCGCAGATGATGTTCGGTTCGTATTTTCAGGACAACTGGAGTGTACGTCCGTCCTTGACTCTGAATCTGGGAATCCGCCACGAGTTCGTGACAGTTCCAACGGAGGAAAATGGGCTCATCGCGGCAATGAAGACCCCGTTCGATGCAGGCATGTACTTATCCAAGCAAGCGCAGAAGCTTTATCCCACTTTCCCGACGCTGGGTACGGTGGACGGGTTCTACACGAATGCGACACTCAAAAGCTTCAGCCCGCGTTTCGGATTCGCTTTCGCGCCGGGAGATAAAAAAACTTCTGTGCGTGCGGGCTTCGGGATTTTTTACGAGCATCCCATGCTCTATAACCTGAGGACAAATATTCAGGAGATGCCGCCATTCGCCCAGATCGGCTCGATTCTTGCTGCTGACGCGGCCGCGGCTCGGATCCAGCTTACATTTCCTCGCGCCATCGAGAATCCGGCACTTGCAAATCTCCTTACCGGTGGAGGCTTGACGGCTCGAGTTGTCGAATACCAGCAAAAGCCGGCATACATCTACCGCTGGAGCCTGACACTCCAGCGTGAATTGGCTCCGGGCTGGGCTGTGATCGCCGGTTATACTGGTTCTCGCGCACTCCATTTGTGGCAGCAGTCGGAGCCGAATGTGAATCGCTGGATCGGTTGGCCAAACAATGTCCCGACTGAGCAGAAGGTTTTTCCGCTGCGCACCAGCCCACTGTATGCGGGACGCATCAATCCCACTTTCTCGGAAATTCGTTATCAGTCTCCAAATGCAAACAGTTATCACAACGATCTCGCGCTGGGCTTGCAGAAACGTCTGAGTCAGGG
>QHWY01000210.1 GCA_003223875.1 Acidobacteriota bacterium
CCTTTTCGCCGGATGGCTGCAGCGGCAAGCGCGGGCATGGAGTTGTGATGACAGGAAATGCAATTCGTCTTCTCACGAAATGCCGGAGCCGCGTCAAGCAAGCGCGAGACGCTTTTGGCTAACGATGTTCGGGGACCTTGGATACCTGGTGCCGGTGGAGCAATCTAAGGATAAGCAAATCAAACGGCATGCCTCGAATATCAGGTTGCCTTGCCGGGGGTTTTCGGCCGGAAAGTGGCGTCGTATAACGCGTTTTATGTTTACGCCGCGGCGAGAGCTACCCCGGTCTGCCGTAGTTTTTCGGGAGGCCGGCGCGGTTGGCCCAGCCCACCTCACGGACAGCACCCATCGCTTCCAGCTTGTCGAAACCTGAAGCCGGGTCGTTCCGCAGCTCTTGAATGGCTTCTCGATACTCGCTCACCTTCTGCCGTTCCACATTCGTGAGCCGGACGCTCTTGAGTTCGGATTCGACTTCGAGGACGCGCAAGGCATCGCAGGCTTCAACGCTTTGGATTTGTTTCGTGTCGCCGCAGAACACGAGGCGCGCAGAATGGCGCTCCGCCAGATCGAGCAATTCCGACATCTGACGGCCGGAGATCATGCCTGCCTCATCGGCAATCAGGACCTTCCCACGCAAGGAAGATTGAGCCCGCGGATCTTGGAGCAGCCGTTTGATTGTGAGCGGATCGCCGAAACCAACTTTCCCCAACTCTTCAACCGCACTCATTGTTGGTGCAATGGCGAGAACGTCATGACCGGCTTCGCGAAGCGCCCGATATAGCTCTCGCAATGTCGCTGTCTTTCCCGTTCCCGCCGCACCGCAGATACTTACAGCTCCGTCGCGTGACTGCAGGACGAACGAAATCGCGTCTTTCTGATCTGGCCGGAGTGAATTGGACGGAACAAAAGTCCTGATGCCGCCCAAGTGCGGAAAAGCGGCGATGCCTCGGTTGATGCGTTGAATCATGTCACGCTCACGTTGAAGACTCTCAGCAGTGGCGACTTCTTTGCCGTCCCGCAGGATTGCGCCAGACGACTCTTCAATGCTCAATCTGCCCTTCAGTTCTTCGTGATCGATTCGACCGCGACCATGACGCAGGCCCTCGGCCAGGAGATCGTAATCACGTCCGACCGATACACGCTCGAAGGTATGGTCCTTTGCATATGCGAGCGACATCTGTCCAGATTCCAGATCAATCTCGCGATCAGCGGCGCGGAACTTCAATTTTTCGATTTCGCGGCTTTCAATCGGCGTCAAACGGTCACGTTGGCGCTTGCGGACTTCAGCCGTCGAGATTTCAATCAGCTTTTCCGCGCGGCTTTCGCGAATCAGAACGGCAACTTCATTGGCAGTAGGCTCTCGCCCATTCTGTCGGATGAATTGCTGAATGGCTTTGTCCCGCTGGTGGCTGCGTTGACTGTACTTCGTGAGCAGATCGTCGGAAATGCCGCGAATCTCGAAACCCGTGTCGCGTCCCTTCACATCACGCCGATTCTCGATTTCAAATCCCAGCGCACGCACCTTCCGCGCGAGAGCATTGCGGTAAACCTCTGTGAGGTATGCAGTGCGTTCGTAGATACCAGAGGCCTGCAACGCTTTCCAACATACCTCGGTTCCGTCGTAACTGAGGTTGGCGGCAACCGCGTGCGTGTGGAGCTGAGGATCGAGTTCGCGGCTTGAGACGTGGTGATAGATGGCCAGGAGGAGACTGCCTGTCGTCCGATCCTCATTAGCGCCATTCTTTCGCACGCGTACCGCAGCGTGGGATTCCAACTGTTGAAGGGCTTCAGCGACTGCGCTTTGATGGGCATCGATGAGCCGATGATCTCCGCCGATGATGGCCATTATCGAAACTGACTTCGGTGCGGATATCGTGAAATCGTACAGATTACGTGCGCGAGATTGCGTAGTGCCGTCGGAAGCGGTTCGATCCGCGCTTTTCCGCTGGCGGAGAAATTCGCCGGACTTGGGATCACGGCCTTCACGCAAGGCTTCGAAGTATTCCGAGCGGACTTCGCCCGCGAGTCTGAGCAACTTAGCTCCGTGGCCTTGCCACTGACCGATAACACGTTCACCGTCGGCATAATAATCGCGATGCTCCAGATGATTCGCTGCATAACCAATCCCGTCAGACATGGCGCGTATCGTGAGCATAAAGATCACTTCCGATGAGCCTGAGCTTTCGGTCGGACTTCCGACGGCGGCGCGGCGGGCGGAGTTTGTGGCTGAACCATGGCTGGCTGAACTGGCTTGGCCGGCGAGGTCCACCAATCATGAAGAAATACTCCAAGCATCAGCCAACGGCGATGCCGACACCGCAGGCCAGAAACATCAAAGTGCCAACAGACGCATTGAGAATTGTGACGATACATTTGGTGCCGAAGGAACAGAAGAACTGAGCAAAACGTTTGTTGTTGCCGACGGTTTCCCTTTAGGGATACATGTTTCGACTTGCGAGTTCCGACGCCGCAAGGGGAAAATGGTCATATGACGGTAAAGGGACGAGTCCAGAATGGCGTCATCATCCTTGCGGAGGGTGTAACCTTGCCCGAAGGTACCGAAGTGATCGTTTCTTGCGAACCCGGCTCTGTCACTAAGCCCAACCAAGGGAAACGCGTCGAGTTTCCCTTAGTCCGCTCCAAGCATCCTGGGACTTTGCAACTGACCGCAGAAAGAGTCGCACAATTGCTGGACGAACAGGATGTTTCTTCCCGACATTAATTTCTGGCTTGCCGTGACGTTTGAAGTCCACGCGCACCATGTCCGAGCAAAGCAATTCTTCGATGGTCATGCAGCCGATCCGTTTTCGTTTTGCCGTTTCACTCAGCAAGGATTTTTGCGAATTGGATCGAACGTGACTGTATTCGGCGAAGAGGCAGTTTCACTGCGAGAAGGTTGGCGTTTGTACGACCGGATCTTGAACGATCCGCGAGTGCATCTGACGAATGAACCAGATGGCCTGGAACAACAATAGCGCAACTACACGAACATCGACTCTTCTTCCCCAAAATTCTCGACTGACGCGTACCTCGCCGCATTTGCTCGGGCCGCAGAGTTTCAGCTTGTCACATTCGATCAGGCCTTCCGGCAGTTCAAGGACGTGAGTTGTGTAATTCTCTGAATTGTTCCAAGAGGCAGATTCTGCACAATCCGTGTGGGCACGCCCCTTGAACGGAGAGTCATCCAGCCTCAGCTTGCACTGGTATCAATCCCGGAAATAAGCGCCACAAGATTCGCAGTGATGCTCGTGACCAATCAAGCTTCCGATCGCGAAAACGGTAGATTGTCAAATTCATGAGCGGCGTGCGCCGCCAATCGACGGACTTTTGAGAGCAGGCCGGCATAATGTTCCCCACGTTTATCACTTATTCCGCGCTCGAATAATCTGCGGATGTGCGCATCACGGTCAGACTTCTGCTCGTTCTGTTCTTCTTTCGGAATAAGACGATCAATAGCGTCGAAAGCCTTTCTGCAGCACAAAACTGCTGCGTCGTATTCGCCTTGGTCTATTTTCTTCCAAGCTTCATCAACCTGTTCAGCCGCAACACGCGCGACTTCTCTGGACCGTGCGGCGTTTCAATTTCGATCAACATCCATCGAGTGCCACGTAACTGAGAACGAATTTCCAATAACCAAGCACGTTACTGTCTACTGACGTCACTTATCGTCGAGTGTGCACAACTTTCGACGTAGAGTCATGAATGAGTCAGTGTGTGAGTAAGACAAACTTCATGGAAAAACTCCCCTGTTCTTAGCGTTACTTGATTTGGCTCTGGGGACCGGAGGAAATCAAATCGCGATCTGGGCGACCCCGGTTCAGTCCTTGAGCCAGCCCCGTCGAGTTCTCACAACCGCTCACCGGCGGCGAGCATACCCATGGGCGAGACTGCAACAAGTTGACATAACGCCTAGACGGTGACGCAACCCTTCACTCCGGCCCGTCCATGAGCTCCTCCGCCTGCTTGAATTTCCTACATCCTCGAAATAAAGCTGTGCATTATTGATTGCGCGCTATATGCGCGCCCACCCACTGGTGTTCAAGGTTCTTGCCTTCCTTGCCAGCCACTCTGGCAAGATCACTTCGCGAGAAGATATTCGCCCGGAGATTTGGTCCGGTGGGCTCCGTGTTCAGTTCGAACTGGGGGCATCAAATGATTCGCTTTGGCGGAAATGCTCCGGAAGCGATGAGAATATCCCGAAGTTTAACGCGATCGTGTGCATTGATATCCAGGACTTGAACGGTGGCGATCCCACATTTCGTCTTACCGGCAAGAATTGGTCCCACCCAGCGGAAATGACGATTCCATTGTTGGCGGCGCGGATGGAATAGAGTCACGATTTCACCGTGCACGCGACCCGATAGATTGGCCCCCTTCATGAGATTGCAACTATGGCAACTCCAAGCCAGGTTGGATGGATCGTCTTCGCCACCGTGCTTTTTAGGAATGATGTGTTCCAGATGAAATGCGTATGGCTCGTCATCTTCATGGATCTGGCAATACTCGCATCGGCCGCCTGCCCGCTGCCGGACCAATCGCCGCGATGCAACATCCATTAGGTCTTTTTCGCGAGAATAAGACGAGCCTTGGCCTGTAAAATGGCGATGAGATTCCCTGCCGTGACGAAGGCTTCGTACTCGGACCGTTCCGCGGAGGTCAGCTCGCCTTCGTTGCACTTGCGCGCCAATTCATCAACGCGGGCCTGTGTTTGGGCATCCGCTTTCAATTGGACAAGCTTTCGGGCGGCTTCGATATTCAAACTGCGACTTACAGGGTCCAGCAGACGCTCCAAAACAGCAGTTGATCCGCGATCGCGCCGACTCATAGCGTGATTATAACAGGCCACCAAGGCGACGCCGTGTTGCGGCCAGGAAAAAGAAAAGGCGGATCGTTGATCCGCCCTCCAGTATTCCCATGGGGCAATTGGCAAACTTTTGACAAACTTACCAACGGACCCCTACTGCCACTCACGCTAAGTCGTTCGTACGATGAATCGGGGCGAGAGGATTTGAACCTCCGACCCCCTGGTCCCGAACCAGGTGCTCTAGCCAGGCTGAGCCACGCCCCGAAAGAAAAGCTCAATCATTTTAACATGAGGCAAGAAGGCGTGCTGGCTCGGTGCTTCCGTGGTTTGCAGCGAGCATGGCGGAGAGAACTCATTCCGCTTACGTTCTCAGGAAATTACCTCGCTTTTGGAGTTCGCAGCGTTGCCACTATGCGCTCAATTTACATCGCAATGGTTTTTGAGTGCGCAACGCTTCGGCGAAACGGTCCCGGTAGCTGATAAATAAGGTGGCGGTTGCCCTGATTACTCCACAGCAGTTGTTGGTAATGCTCTGCGCTGGTGAACTTAACGGACAAGGTGGTTAATTTCTGCTCTCGTGGATTTCATGGGTCGCGCGAAGACCCGAAAAGGGCGAGAGCTGCATTCAGGAAGCGCCAGACCTCGCATCGTGCGAGCGCGCTCCATTCAGGGAGCGTCAGATCTTGCATCGTGCGAGGGCGCTCCGTTCAGGGAGCGCGGGATCTTACATTCAACGCGGTCTCCGAATACATTTGGGCGTGCGACCTAAGGATAGGTGAAATAAGCGGCCCTGTCGGAATTGGGGTTCCGGTCGAAGTGCGGTAAAGTGAAATTTCGAAATATCATGGCGCACCTAAAAAGCGTACTTCAAGGCAAACTGCATGATTCTGGGGTCCATAGCACTTCTGATCTGCCCGAAAGTATTGCTGTTCAGGGCCGTCGAATTGCCGATCGTGATGCCTCCCCCGACGGAGGGAACTCCGGAAAGGCCTGACGGTGAACAAGGCGACAAAAACGGGTTCACGAACGCTTGCGGGCAGCCAGGAATAAAGCTGTTGGTGACATTGAATGCTTCCGCGCGAATCTCGATCCTCTGTGCTTCGCGCACGTTAAACGTTCTGGACAAGCCCATATCGAACGACCACTGACCAGGTCCGACCAGGCTGTTCCAGCCCACATTGCCAAATGTCCCAGGTGCTGGAGGAGCGAATCCAGCCGGATTGACCCACTGTGTCGAAGGCCGTCCAGATCTGTCCTTGTAAGGATTCGGGGAAATCTGATTCGGCCGCTGAAGGTTCGTGCCGGTCAGCGCCACGTCGGTACCAATGACGACGTTTACGGGAGCGCCCGATGACACCCGATAAATTCCCGACACGGTCCATCCCGACGCCAGCATTTGCATCGTATGATTCGAAAATTTCGGTGTCTGAGCTACGGCAGTAGCGTTGAAAATCTGCCGCCGGTCGGAAAAACAATTGCCGTTATCGAAGTTCCGGTCCCCGGGCTTTGTATAGGTCTCATTGGCGGGCGGACCATTCTGGTTGATGTCGGAATAATTGCCCTGACAATGCGACCAGGTGTAGTTCCCGCTGAAGGTCACACCTTTGGCCATTCGGCGCTGGAGCGAAAGCAGCATGCCGTTATACTTCTGCACGCCGCCATCGTCGAACTCCGCAAGGTGGCCGATCTTGGCCCCATCGCGCGGCCTCTCCAGACTTAGAAAACGGCGGGCATCGGTATTTGCCGGCGCGGAGCACGTGACGTATGGCACTCCATCAAGCACGCATGGGTCGAAGCCGAGAAACACGGCGGGATTGACCGGATACTGACCCCATACATGAAGCGTCCGCGTTCCGATATAACTCGCGGACGCCAGCCAGTTGGATCCAATTTGCCGTTGAATCGAGAGATTCCACGAATACACATTCGGTGTTTTCATGTCCGGCTTTTGTGTTAGAAACAGCCCGCGCGGCGTAAAGGGCGCGTTTTTGTCCACGACATAGGGGAATGGACTGCCGCCATTGTCTCGCCAAGGAGCATCCAAGCCGCCACCAGGTTGCGTGACCGTTGTCCGGCCGCCCCACGGATTCGAACCGGAGGTGTCTTCACGCCATATCCCGGTCAGGAAAACATATCCATACGAATACGAGGCGCGGAGGGATGTCTTGCCGTCGCCCTTCACATCCCACGCGAATCCCACGCGAGGCGTGAAGTGCCAATACTGATCATTGATACCGGATCTTCCCGGAAACCCAGGGTCACCAGGGTAATAAAATCCGGCCGGTGCGTTCTTGAAGACCGTGCTGTAGATTCCTCTGACGAATCGATCGTGATTAAAATTGTAGACGGCGCCGGGAATTCCCGAGACAATGTCGGGAATTCTCTGCGGAAGATAGGGATCCCAACGAACACCGAGGTTCGCTGTCAGCCGGGGAGTCAATTTCCAGGTATCGGTCACATAGGCATTCAAGTTCAGCTGGTTGGCCTGGTGCTTGTTGGGTTGCCCCTGGAAAAGTGTAGACAGTCTTCCCGTCAGGAAATCCGCCATGCCCATGCCGGTCACTGCCCCGGTAAACGTCAGTTGGCCACCGTCGGCGAAACGGGCCTTTTCAATCATTCGGCCGTATAGCGCGCCGCCGCCAAACGACAGTTGATGTGCTCCCTTGACCGTGGTCACATCATCGTTCACCTGGGCAGAGAGGGGGTTCCAATAGGGGTTGTGCTCTCTATCGGCGCCACCGGTGTTACTGCCGAAAATGAATCCGCCGGCGATCACGCTTTGCGAAATCCAGGTTGGTGCATTGCCGCAGTAGAAGAAAGTCGCGCCGGCATCGCACAACGAGAAGAAACTGTTGCCGATTTGCCAGTTGCGGATGCGGTTCACGGACAAACGAAACGCTTGGACGGTGTGAGCGCCAATCAGGTAGGTATCGCCTAAGGCATAAGAAGTGGATAAGGCGTCCGTCCCCGCGAACGACGATCTCAAGAGATTCTTCGTCAGGGCCAGACCGTTGGGAAGATATTGGCTCGTCGCCAAAAAACGCCCAAAGATGGAATGCCGGTCGCTTCTTTGATAATCCACTTTGCTGACAAATTGCCATCTATCTTCTTTCGTTATCGCCCCAGGATAGGTAATCAAACCACACGCGTTGGGCTGTACGGGCAGGCTCGCAAGAATCTTATTCGTAATGTACAACGCCACTCTGCTGTACTGCGCCGGATTGATCTGATTGCCGACGAACGGCGTCCGTAATGTGATCTGACCTACCGCATTGCAGGCAGGTGAAGTGAACGTTGTCCAATCACCGGCTAGCATCTGCGCAGTAGGCACGAAAGCCTCTGCATTTGCCGGGTCAGACCGAAGCTTTGTGCCTTGGTAGCCGGCAAAAAAGAACAGCTTGTTCTTCCGGATTGGTCCACCCACAGTTCCACCGTATTGGTTCCGCTTGAGCGAGCTTTTCGTCGGCGAAAAATATTGGCGGGCGTTAAACAGATCGTTGCGGAAGAACTCAAACAGATCGCCGTGGAAATCGTTCGTACCGGACTTCGTCACTGCAGCAACGGCTGACGAGCTTCCCCGGTTGGCGGCGAGACCGCCCGTCTCAACTTTGAATTCCTGGGTTGCATCAGGGAAGGGCAAGTCCAAACCCACACCTGTTAGGAAATTGATGTGATTGGCGCCGTCCAGACTGTAGTCCGTTCCGGTTGGAACACTCCCGCCAACGGAGATCTGCGTGCCGCTGAACAGCCGCCCTGTAGCCGTTCCCGTCTGCACCGCCGCCCCGGCCAGCGTGATCAAGTCCGTAACGTTCCGGCCATTCAGAGGTAGCTCCAGGATACGTTGATTTTCGATCACCTGTCCCACGCTCGACGTCCGGGTTTCCACGAGAGCAGCATCGGCCTGAACCTCGACCTGCTCGGCGACCTGACCCACTTGAAGTACAACATTGATCACGGGACTGGCGTTGACCTGCAGAACGATTCCGCTTTGCGCAAACGTTCGGAATCCTGTTAAGGTCGCTTCCAATCGATAAGGGCCAACGGCCAGATTGGACAGGACGTAGCTTCCGGTCTCGTTCGTCAGTGTCGTTCGGGCAACGCCAGTTTCAGTTTGCGTTGCCGTGACAGTGACTACGGGCAGAACCGCGCCCGTTTGATCGCGTACCGTCCCGCTGACCTGAGCCGTGGCTTGCGCCCAGCTTACGGAGCATGTCAGGACAAAGAAAAACAACGCACTCCACAGTCCCACAATGATTCGTTCCATGCGCCCTCCTCTCTCAAGCTCCTATTCCGAAACCTGGCGCAAAGTCTTCACCCTTGCAGTTGAGATTGTCAAGGGTACCTAGGAAGCCCCCAATCAGTCGCTAAGGTCTTCAGTGGTCCGGAAACAGTCAGATTTGGGCATACGTCAGCCGCGGATTTCCACAGAATGATGGCCAGGGCGGAGAATTCACTGTGTTTTTCGCATGGCTGGTCGTGGCGATGACGATTGGTGGCCTTTTGATGCAATGCGGCGGCTTTCGGATCGTCGAACTGCTATTTTTTCTTTTCTTTCGCAGCTTCTGCCGCAATTGTCTTGTTATAGTCTGCCGCCTCGGAGGCGGAGCAGACCTGCTCTCGGATATCAAACCACTCGGGCTGCAATCGAAGGGTGAATTTGTCCAGGGCGTTCCAAGGCTTCGTGTACATTTTCGGATCATTAACTGTTAGCGTTAACTCTATGATGTCCCGATTCACGCGATGGAATGTCTCCTGTACCATCAATTCATCGCTATGAGGGCGGCCCGCGTTATCGATCCAGGTCCTTTCGTCCAGTCCGGTGGTTTGGACGACAAACGTATAGTCGTCGATCCATTTTCCAACTGAGTAGCCGTACCACCGAGGCTCCAGAATCTCTTTAGGAAGTTCTCGCCCGTCCGTCCAAATATTCCGCCAGATTTGGCTATTCTGATAAATGATCTGTACCTGATTCTTGTTTTGCCAAATCTGCATTGCGCGCAGGTTGAATAGTTCTATGCGCGGAAACCCTATCGGATCGCAGATGTCAAAGGGATCGTTATTCTCCGCAATCGGAACCGCGGTCACTCCCCATCCCGGTTTATGCGACTTCCATGTTTCGAGGCCCAAAGGTGTGAAAGACAACTCATGTTCAGGCCTTCCATCTGAAGGGTAGTTTCTCGCGCCGGTTGCCTGGACTCCGTCCCGATAGCCTGGTGTGGGTTCCCAAATTCCGGTTAGATCCCGGACGGGAGCAGGAGCGCGGTTCTGCTCTTTCGGGGCGTCGGGCACGATGCGATCCCAGCCATCGCGATGGATGTTCCTGCCTGACTCGCGCTGTTGAGCGGTCTGAGCTGCCAGACCAGGCAAAAGAATCAGCAATGCAATTGTGGAGGTCACATAGCAACTTTTCATTTTGAGTCCTTAACGTTCGTTACCCATACTCAATTCCTGGCCATCGGGAAGTACAACCTTAATGACACGCCCGAGATTCGCGCCACTCTTCGCCAGTCCGGTCATCGTGACGGTGACTTCGTCACCGGCTTTGAACGACTTGGCAGTAATGCCAAAATTGATGAGTGTGGATGGATTATTCCACTCCCCGATCCATTGCACGACGTCGCCTTTCTCGTCCTTAGCATCGAACTTCAGGAACGAATGCGGATTGGTCCAACGCCACTCCGTAACAACACCCTTGATCGTGACCGTTTTGTTGTCGTATGAGGCATTGCCATGATGTGCAAACGTCGGAAGGATTAACAGCATGAAGAGAATTAAAGGTGCGAAGACCAGAACCCCAATCCTGTTCTTCATATCAAACCTCCAAGCAGTCTTGGCGCCAAACTCTATGTCCACCCTCGGACGAAGTCAAGACTACGACAGATGCGACTAACGTCGCCGGCCGGTGGTGGGTCTTTTTCCCCTCCTAAGTTAGGAGGGGGGGCCTGCCGCGAAGCGCGAGCCCGCGCGAAGCGCAAGCGCGATAGCGCGCAGCCTCAAGAAATAGGGCGAAGCATGAACACGCGAAGCGCGAGCCCGATAGGCGAAGCATGAACAAAGGACAGAAGTCCGAGCAGGCGGGGTGGTTCCCCCGCCGCTACTGGCACTGAGGAACCACCCCGCCCTCGCTTTCGCTCGGGCACCCCTCCTAACTTAGGAGGGGAGTCGCTGCAGCCCAACTCGTCCACGGCTACCGGACAGGCCCAAGTGCTTGGCACCAACGGATCTTTCCACTACACTGTCCACCCTATGAGGAGATCTGTAATGGCTCATCGTTTTCTTTTGTGGTTATCGGTTGTCTGTATTGCTCTCGCGGCGGTTGGACTGCCGCCGCTCGAAGGACAAGGGCAGGCGGTGCCAAAGTATAAGTTCGACCCGGATTGGCCCAGACCACTGCCGAACAAGTGGAAACTCGGAGGTGTTACCGGGCTGGCTGTCGATAAGGACGATAATGTCTGGGTGCTCAATCGCCCGAACGATCTAACGAGCATCGAGCTCGAGGCAGAGCTGAATCCTCCAATTGCCGATTGCTGCGTTCATCCGCCGGCCATGATTCACTTCGACAAGAAGGGTAATGTGATCGGTTCCTTCGACGCACCGCAAGGCCACGGGATGGATGTTGACAGCAAGGGGTTCGTGTACATTGGACAGAACACCGTCCGCAAGTACGATCCCAAGACGGGCAAAATTGTCGCCGAAGTACCTCATGTCCCGGAGACGCCAGAAGGCCAACCGTTCGTGACACCCACGCTTCCGGTCCGCACTCCGGGCCAAGGCAGCGCCGGACCTGTCGCGGGATTCATTACCGTCCCCGGCGCAGGTGGCCGCGGGCGCGGGGGCCGGGGCAACAATCCAGATGCAGCGGCGCAGGCAGCGGCTCAACAAGCTGCTTTCCGAAAAAAATATCCTCCGACGACGCCGATGATCGTGGGAGGAATCGAAGAAATTCGAATTGACGAGCCGGCGAATGAGATCTACATCGCGGACAACTACCTCGGCGGTCGCGTCATGGTCTTTTCTTTGGATACATTCGCTTTCAAGCGCGGATGGGGCGCATACGGTCACAAACTTTCGGACATCACCACGGATGACCGAGACCGTGCCTACACGCCAGGAGGGCCGATGCCCAAAGAATTCCGAGGCCATCTCACGATCAACTTCTCGGACGACGGGTTGGTCTACGCAGCCGATCGGAACGCGAACCGCATCCACGTCACCGATAAACAGGGGAACTTCAAGAAGGAAATTAAACTTGCCGAATATACGGGCGTTGGCGGTTCCACCGGTGGTGTGGCCTTCTCACCCGATAAGGCGCAACGATTCTTGTTTATTTCCGATCTGACCAATAATCACATTTGGTTTCTCAACCGCGATGACGGAAAGATTGTTGGCACTCTTGGCGGCATGGGTGACAACGGCGGTCAGTTCTTCGGACTCCACATGATCGGTGTAGACTCTCGAGGCAACATCTATACGGGTGAGGTATTCAGCGGGCAACGCGTGCAGCGTTTCGTGCCTGTCAAATAAGGGAGTAAAGGAGGAAGGTCATGCGTAAGTATCCTTGGATGGTGGGAACAGCCACTGTCGTCTTGACGCTCGCCGTTCTGTTTGCCGGGCAACAGGCCCGTGTTGAGGGACAGTCAGCTCAGCAGCAGCCGAGCTTTTCGGCCGTGCCTGGCCAAAAAGGAGGGCAGGACATTTTCGGAGCGTATGAAGTTGCGCCGAACTGGCCGAAGCCGATCTCCAGCTTACCCGGGAACGAAAAGTGGACATGGGGTGCAGGACAGGGAGTCTTTGCCGAAAGTCCGAATCGTGTTTTCATCCTGCAGCGCGGTGAACTGCCGAATCTTCAGCGGCCGAAAACGATCTCTCTTCCTCAGCTCGGGCCGAATATCGAGTTCCCAATCGGAAGGCTGCCGTGGCGCGACGCCACATCGGCGAGCCCTCCCGGAGCGCTCTTCGGACCCGATGGAAAGACGCCGGGCGATGATCTGGATGTTGGGAAGCCTGGCGTGGATTACCAGTGGTCGCACATCATCAATGTCGTCGATGCGAACGGCAACTTCATCGAAGACTGGAGCCAGTGGGACAAGATGTTCCGGCGTCCTCACAGCGTTTTTGAAAGTCCTTATGATCCGCAGAAGAATGTATGGATCGTCGACGACTACAGACAAGCCATTTTTAAGTTCACAAATGACGGAAAGCGGCTGCTCCAGACGATCGGTACGCCGAATGAGCCGGGACAGGATGACAAACACTTCTATCGTCCGACGTTCATGGCATGGTTGCCGGATGGCACCTTCTTCGTCGCTGACGGATATGTCAACACTCGCGTAGTGAAGTTCGATAAGGACGGCAAATACCTGATGGCCTGGGGACAGAAGGGTGATAACGGTAAGGAGACGCGGCCGGGCTATTTCAATAATGTTCATGGCATCGCTGTCGATCCCCAGACGCGACGCGTTTTCGTTAATGACCGCGGCAACCGCCGCATCCAGGTCTTTGACGAGAACGGCAAATATCTCGACGCATGGAGCGTGGGCCAACCGCCCTCCGACATCCACCTTATATATATGGATGGGTCCCGATATCTTTGGGCCTTCGACCGCGGCTCTTCGAAGATGATCAAGTACGATTTGAACGGCAACTTCATGTACGCCTGGGGCACGTGGGGTAATTTCCCCGGAGGATTCTGGGGCGTGCATGGGATGAGCGTGGATTCGGCAGGTAACCTTTACGTCGCCGAAGTCGATAACGGCGGAGCCCAGAAGTATCGGCCGCGAGCCGGCGCGAATCCGGCATTCCTGATCACTAAACCGGCGGTCCAGGGCAACTGAGGGGAATTAGGACTCCCCTCCTGAGTCAGGAGGGGAGCCGAGCGAAGCGAGGCGGGGTGGTTCCCTTTTGGAACCACCCCGTCTTCGCTCACTGCTTTTGAGGCATCGCCCTATTTCTTGAGGCTGCGCGCTATCGCGCTTGCGCTTCGCGCGGGCTCGCGCTTCGCGGGGGCCACCCCTGCTAACTTAGCACTACCCTTCTAAGTTAGGAGGGCAGCACGATCGCGTTTTGTGCGATCGTGCGAGGGGTGGTTCCTGAGCTGACTGGTGCGGCTTCGGAACCACCCCGCCTCGCCTTCGTTTCACTCAGGCTCGGCACCCCTCCTAACTTAGGAGGGGAGTTTGAGCAGCTTCGTTAGGTTTCCACCCAGGACCATCTCTTTCTGGTCGTCCGGAATCTTTGCGGCCAAAATATTGTCGATCGAGTCCGGCCAATGTCCGTGCCATAGACAACTTGGGTAGGGCCGACTTCCTCGACCAGGTGCCGCACGCCTTCGGGTGAAAATACCATCGCGTCGACGATAATCTGGTCTTTGAAGTACCCGCTGGGTTTCTTTTTGTTGGCGCATTTAGCATTCGCGCGCACCTGGCAAGCCACCTCGGTCCGCCCCAGGTAAGATGGGAGATACCCTCCACCGTGAGCGGCGACGATCTTCAGATTGGGGAATTTGTCCAGCGTGCCGTCGAAGATCAAGCGCGTAAGAAACACGGTCGTCTCCAACGGATTGCCGATAATGTTTCCGAGATCGCCCCGGCTACCCTCCCAGGCATTTTCCTTGAGCACATTGTCGGCGCCGCCGGGATGCATGAAGACCGGCACGCCGAGCTCCTGCAGCTTGGCCCAGAAGGGATCAAACTTCGGCAAAGAGAGCGACTCACCCTCGACGTGTCCGCCGATGGAGGCACCGCGGTGTCCCAACTCTTTGACCGCGCGCTCGACCTGCACCGCCGCCAGATCGGGAAATTGAAGCGAAGGCGAGGTCAGAGCCACAAACCGAGTCGGGTGCTGCTTGCACCAGGCGGCAAGGCCGTCATCCGCCGCGCGCACGATCCTGTCTGCCAGAGCGCGGTCTTTCACGGCGTACCACCAATAGCCGTTGATGCTCAGTGCCTGAACGTCGATGCCGCGCCGGTCCATCTCCTGGATACGTTCCATATCTAAAGGCCGGCCTCCGGCGTTGCGAGCAAACTCCGTATTCGCAACGACGGGCTTCACCTCGTCGACGGTGGCGTGCGCGTGGACGTCCACCACTCGCACGCGCCGGCCCCCTACTTGCACCTCCCGGCGCGTTACCGGGCCGGCAGTCTGCGGCACCTGTTCACGTCCCTGCCCGCCCCGCCGCCCTTGTGCGTCCGCATCCGGGAAGCTGCGGCCCATCGCTAATCCAGCCGCTGCTCCCGTCACTGTCTTAATAAAAAATCTCCGGCTCGGCATTAGCTTGACCTTCACTTCCCCAACAGGTGCGGGGCGTCCTTTTCGTTTTCGCAGAGGTGTTCGATGAGTTCCGTATCCGGCATCAAGATGAAATGCACGGTAACGGACTTCCACGGCTTCGTGTACGCCTTCGGGTCATCGATCGTAATGTCTAATTCCATGTTTCCGAAGTTAACCCGCCGAAAGCGTTCGGTGAGGTGCAACGCATCGGTGTGGGGGTGACCGCCGTTATCGAGCCAGGTCCCATCATTGAACCCGGCGGACTCGACAACAAAAGTATCGCCTTCCCACTTCGCGATCGAAAAACCGAACCACGCGGGAGTGGGATCCACGGGCAAGGAACGGCCGTCGGTGAAGATCTGGCGAAATTGATTGAATTCTTCCTGGAGGATGATCGTCTCGCGTGCCGTCTGGACGATCTTGAACGGGTAGCCAGGCACCAACATCCCATCCGGCACACCGTGTGGTAGGCAACGTACTTGTGGTTTGTCTCTGCCAAAACTGTCGTGGCGCTCCTTGTACATTGCCGCCGACCAAGGCTGCATGGGCACTTCGACGCCATCGCCAGCAAGATTATTCAAATACGTGCCGGTGTTCGTAGTCCAGATCCCGGAAAGATCCGGCTTACCATCCGGTGTTCTCGGCGCTGGCGCAGTGAGATTCGGCTTACCGTCTGGCATGCGAGGCGTTTCCGGAAGCGGCAGCTTGACCCACTGGGCGGGGGCAGTTCCAGCCATCACAACCAGCATCGCTATTGTAGGTATCGCGTTTCGCAATCTTTTAAAAAGGAGAAACACGCCTGGATAGTAAAACACCACCGCGCACGTGGTCAAATGTCGCGCACGAGTCGTGTTAGCATAGTGCCCCTTAGCCCTGAACGAAGCTCGAGAACAGCAGGATGCCGTGGCTGCAGCGCAGGAGTCGTTAGACCTTTTCACGAACCGATATAAAGGCGGCGTCGGCAACTACCTTCAGGTCGTTACCGCCCAAACAAATGTGCTTGCCAACGAAAGGAACGAGGTCGATATTGTCCGCAGACGTATGGATGCCAGCGTGCTGCTGGTTAAAGCGCTTGGCGGGGGATGGAGCGTCTCACAGTTGCCGTTAAAAGAGCGGGGACCGGGATCGGCATATGACGCGTTGGCAACAATGGCTTGAACGGCCAGAGAAGTTATTCGTACAGAATGTCGTTTTCCAGGTTCATCTCTGGATAGGGGCGGCTGCCAGCGCGTACATTTTGTTGATGAGTATTTCCGGCAGCGCGATTGTTTTTCGTAATGAACTGTCTGGAAACTCTGTTATCGAGTGGCTCGTCCGCCTTCACGAAAACCTGCTGGCGGGAACCGCCGGCCACTTCGTCAATGGCATCGGAGGTATGTGCCTTACGCTGCTTTGCCTCACCGGCGCGATGATATGGTGGCCTGGGACCAAACACTGGCGCCGCAGCCTGACCGTGGATTGGAGCGCGCACTTCGCGCGGATTAATTGGGACCTTCACAGCGCGCTCGGTTTCTGGTGTTTTATATTCGTATTGGTATGGGGAATTTCAGGGATCTATTTTGTATTCCCGCAACCGTTTTACAGTTTGCTCGTATTCGATCCTGATGACCGATTCACTGACCCGGGATTGTTCTGGCTCTCTCGGTTGCACTTCGGACGTTTCGGCTGGTTCATTGAAGGCATTTGGGCAGCGTTGGGACTGGTTCCTGCGATCCTCGCGTTCACCGGAGTCTTCGTCTGCTGCCGCCGAATGATTTACAAAAAGCCTTCAAACCCGCGAACCCAGTCCGAGAAGCTCGACCCGCTATAGCAACCTACGGCGAAGAATCTCTTCGATGTCGCCGATCCTGTCTCCCAGAAGATTCATTTTGTTAGCGAGGCCCTGAATTTCGCCATGCGCGCGACGATTGACATCGAAGTCAAGCTCGCTGCGAAGCCGGTCCTTCTTGTCCTGCCGGTTCTGACTCATCATGATCACGGGAGCCTGTACGGCTGCCAGCATTGAGAGAAACAGATTGAGTAAGATGAACGGGTATGGATCCCATGCGCCGGGACCCAGCCGGATATTGATGTAAGCATAAATTGCCAGCACCATCCCGAACAACACGATAAAGGGCCACGAACCACCAAACGCCGCAACGGCGTCAGCGAGGCGCTCACCGACTGTTGCTTCCCCTTCGATCATCTCGTTTGGATTCCTATTCGCGCGAATACGTACGAGATGTTGCGAACTTTGGAATTGCCGTCCGAGAACGGCCATGATGTCGAGTCCCGCGTCGGGCTTACGTTGCAACAGCACACCGACATCATTACGATCGACTTCGATGCAGGTCGTTTCCTCAGTCGTGAACGCCTGAGTCTGATGCGGTGTTTGTGCAAGCATCGAGGCGAAACCGAAAAACTCCCCTTCGCCCGGCTGGTCGACGACCACTTCCTGATTATCCTCATCAATTGTCGTCACGCGGACAGCACCCGAAACAATGATGTAGGCGCGAAACGAAGTGTCGCCCATCTTGTAAATGCGTTGGCGCGCTGCGAACGTCTTCAGTTCGACTTGCGACGCCAAAACTCTTAGTTCTTCATCATCGAGCAGACCAAAAAATGGGACTTGCTTGAGGGCTTCGATATCACAGGCCATGATCGTTTCTCCTCGCGTCAGCTTCAGGACTAAACGTCCTTTGGCACTCATCAACAAATATAGAAATTAAGGTAATGGAATCCGGTCTGCTGGTCGATATAGGAGCATGAGCTTCCTGTTGAGGAAAGTCCTCCCCAATATGAATCCTGCAACCGTGTCCGCGTGAAACATGTTGTGCGCACGCTTGCGGAGTTGTTCGAGGAGGCGCGTCAGATCGAAAATCTGATCCGCTCGGTGGAACACAGTCTTGCCGACCAGCATACATCTTTGGGCGAGGCGATGCGGCTTTGTAATTGGAGGAAGCGACTCGACGCCTACCTGGAAGGCATCCGCTTCGCTCTGGGTGATACGAAAAAATCTTTTGCAGCGATCGACAGCGCAGATGCATAAAAACTATGGACAACCAAGAAATCGATAATATGAACTGGACGACGGCATTCGTGATTCTCGCGTTACTTCTCATTGCTCTGCCGTTTTGTCTGCCTGTCATCATGGCCATACGATGAGTCCCGCGCGTTTTTCTTGAAAGCGCCCCGCCGGACAAAGCCGCGGCCTTCCAATCGGCACGTTGCTTTGGACTTTCCATAGGCGGGACTAGGCGGCGGGATCAGACCCCGATCTTTTTCTTTTCAATCACCCGGGTGGCTTCCTCATCCTCGACCGGCTTCCAAATTGTGGTGAGCTTAGGGATGGTTGGGGCAATCAGGAAAAGATTGTACCTTTGCTGATGGTATTTTGTCCCCCGCCTACTCGCCGTCTAGGCAGAAACAGGTCGATGCGCCCGAAGGAAGGAACGTATCTGGCGCACCGCTAACGGAATCCGTTCCTTGGGCTCCTTCCATGGGTACATGCTCACTTCGGCCTTCGGCGCGAGCATCGCGGTCTCCATGGCGACGGCGTACGGATGCGCCGGGACATCGTCCGGCAGAATCAGTACGGGCGTCTGGCAATTGCGCACGAAATCGCGCGTCACCGTGAGGACGAAGTCGGGGTTGGTGCGGTACATCCTGGTCAGATATTTCTCGACCATCTCCATCGTGATGTCAGGCCGACGCTTGACCAATTCCGGACCCCAGCCGGTCATGCTGCCGTCATAGAGAAGGGTGGGCATCTCCGGCCTGAAACCGACCGGCTGCGCCAGCACAGCCGCGACAACACGATCGGGTGCCCGCTTCAAAAGGTTCCAGATGAATGGGCCGCCGATGCAGAAGCCCATCACCATAAACTTGTTGATGCGCAGATGATCCATCACACCCAGCTGGTCATCGGTGTGTGAATCCCACGGCCGGTCGATCTCGAGTGGACCGGACGATTGGCCGGCATTGGCGTTGCGCAGATCCGCCGCGATGCAACGGTACTCTCCCTTGAACTCCTCGATCACGTTAAAGGGGTTCCTTAAGCCGGCGATCGTCGAGTTCAATCCCCCGCCGGCAATGAGCAACAATGGGAAGCCGGAACCGGCCTCCTCATAGTGGATGCGAACAGGGCCCTTTTCGTAAAAGGACATGGCCGCTCCTCCTTGTCTAGGCTGCTGAGCAAACACGCGCCGCACTGCGGCCATTGCCGTCGCGGCAGCTCCCGTTGCCAGTATTTTGCGTCTGATCAGATCCATAATCGGCGTCCCCCCTTGATCATTATGCGCTGAAGACGATTGCTATTTTAACAGACCCCATCGTAACAAGAGACGGAATTGCCGCATGACCTGAATCTTCTTGCCACTATAATGCGGGTCATGCGCAACCAAACGTTCGTGTCCCTGTGGTTGGTTTTTTCGACTTTTGCGTTCGCGCAAAACGCGCCTCGCACGATGCGCCTCGACTATTACCATTCCGGTAATGCGTCGCAAGAAATGTTCAGCCTGGATCGCGTTGTGGTGGAGCCATTGGCGTGGCCCGGCAACCCGCGGAAGACGATCGACGATACGAACCTAGGGAAATATCTATTCGAGGTTCGGGATCGCAAGACGAATCAAACCCTCTACTCCCGCGGATTCGCGTCCATCTATGGGGAATGGGAAACCACGGGCGAAGCGAAGTCGTTGAATCGCACATTCCATGAATCGCTTCGTTTTCCCAGTCCGCAGGCCGCCGTACAAGTCATTCTGAAAAAGCGGGACCGGCTCAACGCATTTCGAGAGATCTGGTCGGTCATTGTCGATCCGGCCGATATGTTCGTAGACAACTCGCGTCCCGCTCCGCCGGGTGAGTTGATCGAATTTCTGAAAAGCGGAGACCCCGCCGACAAAGTGGACTTCCTTATGTTGTGCGACGGATACACCTCGGCCGAGCGCGGCAAATTCGAGCGTGACGCGCGGCGCCTTTTGGACGTCCTGTTCGCGACGTCGCCGTTCAAAGAGCACAAGGCGGATTTCAACGTGTGGGGTTTGTGCGCGCCTGCGCTGGAATCGGGAATCTCGCGCCCCTCGACCGGCGTTCATCTCGCGTCTCCGGTTGGCGCAACGTACGACGCTTTCGGTTCCGAGCGTTACATTCTGACTTTCGAGAACCGCGCCATGCGTCAAATTGCGCAGTTCGCGCCGTATGAATTCGTGGAGATCCTGACCAACTCGCGCACTTACGGTGGGGGAGGAATATTCGGTCTGTATAGCACTGTAGCGGCCGACAGCGCAGAAGCGCCGTACGTTTTTGTTCACGAATTTGGTCATCACTTTGCAGGACTCGCCGACGAATATTACACGTCATCGGTGGCGTATCTTCCGGCGGCAGAACGCGTCGAGCCCTGGGAACCGAACGTTACGGCCTTGCTCGATCCGGCCAACCTCAAATGGAAAGATCAGATTGAGCCGGGTACGCCGATTCCCACACCATGGCTCAAGGACGAGCTTGAAAAGCACTCCATTGAATATCAGCAACGCCGCGAAAAGATCCGCGCCGAGCGGAGACCCGAAGCCGAAATGGAAGCGCTCTTCCGGGAGAACAGCGCGTTCGAAATTAAACTCTTTGCTGCTGAAAAATACCGGACAAAGGTCGGAGCTTTCGAGGGCGCTATGTATGAAGCCAAGGGCTACTTCCGGCCCCAAGTCGACTGCATCATGTTTACGAGAAGTCCGAATTTCTGCGACGTGTGCCGCCGGGCGATCGAGCGCATCATCGCGCTGTATGTCGATGGATAGACTCGCACGCAGGTAGTGGGCTATTTCGAAGTAAAGGATCAAAAGTCCCCTCCTAAGTTAGCAGGGGTGGCGCGAAGCGCCGGGGTGGTTCCGAATGCCGACTGCAAACATTGGTCTTTAGGAACCACCCCGCCTCGCTGCGCTCGGCGCCCCTCCTAACTTAGGAGGGGAGTTTTGGACAGCCGATCCCAAAGTAGCCCATTACCCGCACGCAAAAGACGATCGGTTTTGACACTCACGTATAGTAATCGACGTGCTTTTGCCCCTGGTTTTGATTGCAGTTCTGAGTGGCTATCAATATGGAGGTACCTTCGTTGCCGCTGTCGTCTGTGAGGACGGCATCGTCGTCGCATCGGATTCTCGAATGACATTCACCGATGAGGCCGGTCGCGCTTTTGGCTATGTGGACGGATTCGCAAAAATTTATGTTGAGCGGGGAGCGGCGGTGGCGATAACCGGTTCGATCGGGGTGGAGGGTGAGTTGTTCAGTTCCTTCGTAAATCGGAATCGTTTTCTGCTCGAGCGTCCAGTGAATGAGATCCTGTTTGGCTTCGGATTATATTTGCCATTCGCCAACAGCAATAATGTCGGAATGATTTCGGCAGGCTTCGTGGATGGCAAACCGATGATCTGTTCGAAGGCGCCTGTCCTCCCCCAAACCTGCTTGAACTCCGGATACATGTCGAATAAGGATTCGGCTTTACTTCGTGACACCTTGATGAAGCTTGGCCGCGCTCCTACCACCGAGGAAGCCGCCTCTGCCCTCAAAATCGCCATCGAGGAATACTCGCGATCGGATCTGGCCATAGGCGGTCCAATCAGTATTCTCAAGCTTACAAACAACAGCGCGCCGGAGTGGTTGGCGAATTCATTTTTAAACAGCAGCTCGAGTCAAATCTGCGACGTCGTGCGCGAATACCGTGCCGGTCGGCAGCGAATTATGCCTTTGGGTACAGCCGCAGATCTGGACCGGCATCTCGACGCGGCTTGCTCAAAGTAATGAATAGTGATTTTCTCGTCAGGGCCGCCGTTCCTCGGATGAATTTAAATCCGGCACGCTGGAAGGCGGCTTGCGATGATGGGTCGCCTGCTCGTACGCGTAAGCCAGCTTGATCAATGTGCCGTCGCTGTATGGCCGCCCCTGGAATGTGATTCCGGCCGGCAGGCCATCGCTGGTAAACCCGGCCGGAACCGCGATCGTTGGCACGAATGCCAGGAACGTGCTCATTGTTGGAACGCCGGGATTGGGAGCGTCCGGACCCCGGCTGAGTAGCTGCGGTTGAAGTTCGATCGATTTGTAAACGATAGCGTCAATGCGATTGTCGGCCATGACCTTCAGGACGTTGAACATCAACTCTTCCCGAGCCTGCAGGTGCTCGTAGTACTTTCGCTCGTCGATAGGTTCGACGATTGTTTTTCCTCGCATTAAGACCTTGTCGTAGCCCGGCTGCCTGGCAATGTCCTGCCGCGTGTGGAACGGCGCCTTTGGCGACTTCAGGTACAGCTTGGCCGCCTCATCCAGATAAGGACCCTCCGTTCGCTTCGCCATCAATGCCCGCACGTTCGGAATGACGATCGGATCGACGAGTTCGGCACCAGCGGCCTTGAGCTCCTCGATGGCCTTATTGAATACCTCACCGACTTTTTTGAAGTCGTCGGAATTGGGATCACCACCGCCGATCGGCTCGCGAAGAATCCCGAGCCGCGCACCTTTCAGGCCATTCTTATCGAGAAAACTCGTGAAATTCGGTGGAATGTTTCCGTAAGGAGCCGCCGTCAACGGATCCTCGGGATCGTAACCCACCATGACCTCGAGCAGGCGCGCGAGGTCGGTGACTGTGCGCGCCATCGGACCGAGCGATGTATGGAGCGCGGGCCAGCCGTCCCACATGCCGGTTCGACTCACAAAGCCGGCCGAAGGATGCATGCCGACGAGGCTGTTCCATGTCGATGGGCGCCGGATGGAAGCAGAGCCTTCTTCACCAACACCAACCGTCGCAAAGTTCGATGCAAGGCCGGCCCCCGTTCCACCCGATGAACCGCCCGGCGTACGGTCGAGCGCATACGGATTCCTCGTCGCGCCAAACAACGAGCCGAATGCATTCCCTCCCCCGAACTCGCCCAGCGTCGTCTTACCTATAACGATTGCGCCGGCCTTTCTCAGCTTCCCGATCGCGAACGCATCGCGCTCCGGGTAATAGTCCTTCATCAAGATGGAACCCAGCGTTGTGGGAAATCCTGCCGCGTCAACCTGATCTTTGATGATAATCGGAATGCCGTGAAGCGGGCCCACAAAGCCGGATTGCTTGAATGCGGCATCCAGTCTATCGGCTTCCTCGAGCACCTTTTTATTCAGCGTAATAATGGAATTGATCGCCGGACCCTTTTGGTCGTAGGCGTCGATCCGATCCAGATACATCTGAACCAATTGCCTAGCCGTGAGCTGCCCAGACTTGTAAGCCGCATGGATCTCCTCAATTGTCGTCTCCATAATGTTGAACGGCTTCGCTTCCGTCTGCTTCTGTGTGGTACTGCTACACGACGCCGGTAAGAACAGCAGAAACACGAGTAGTACGGACAGGCTTGTATGGCGCATGGGAACCTCCTTCGTATTCGCGTCGATCTTCTCCGACAGCAAATAACTAAACCTGGTGAAGAAACTCGAGGAGCAACCGGCTGACGGCTTCGTGTTGCTCCTGCTGCACCCAGTGTCCAGCGCCATCCAAAAAATGAACGCCACGCATTTGGGTGCACGCGGTCGTCCTCATGGTCTCGACGGCGCCGGCGCGCTGGTAGGGGCCCCAATCACTCTTTCCCGCGATGAAGGCCGATGGAACATCGATGGTGCGGCCGGCAAATAGCTGAAGCTCAGCGGAGTACTTGGCATCTCTATTCACCCGATACGAGTTCAGGCCGCCCTGGAATCCCGTTCTGCCATACTCCGCGCTGTACACCCGCAATTCTTCCTCAGGTAGCCACTTGCTCGCCGCGATCGCAGAAGCGGAGGGCATTTCCGGCGCAACGGTCTCCGCCATGCCCTTATTGAGATCCATCACGTAGTAGCGGGGAAGCCTGGCCATTTCACCGGCGCTGTTGCCCGTGAGCGGGAAGGGTTTGTTCTCTTTCCAGTCTGCGCTTTTGAAGTGATAGTAAGCCCGCAGAAAATTATGGATACCCTGTGGAGGGTGCCACATGTTCTCGTTCGCCGGCCGGGTCGTGTAGTACGTCTGGTAGTACTTGCGCGGGACGGGCAACTTCGCCAAGTCATCATCGACGTTGGCGCCGCGGGAAGCGCCGGGTTTTGGCGCATCGTTCGCCGTATTCAATGCCAGCGAGGGGGCCCCTGCAAACGGAGCGCTCATCAATACCACGGACCGGAAAACGTCGGGCCGCGCAAGCGCGCACCAGGCCGCGACGCCAGAGCCATGATCGTGACCTACGACGGCAGCCACCGAGCGATAGCCGATTGCAAACACCAGCCCGAGCATGTCTCTCACTTTGTTGAGAAGCGTGAACGGCGCAAGATCGTCATCGAATGTCACATCCGTGCCGCCGCTACGTCCGTAACCTCGAAGGTCCGGTGCG
>QHWY01000353.1 GCA_003223875.1 Acidobacteriota bacterium
CGCCGTGGCCAAAAATCGAAGAATCCAGAATATAGATCGCTTCGTAGTCGAGACCTTCAAAAATCGCGCCGGAAAGGTTTTCGTTAGGATCGATGACTAGCGTAACTGCGCCCCGGTCTGGTTCACCATTGCGGAGAGGCGGGGTGCCAGGTGGCGGAGGCGTCCGAAATACCAGGCCTGGAAGATCGGCCTCGATAATGAATTGCGCGCCGAGGGGACGATATGAGCGATCGCAGATCAATATGCCACCAGTCGCCGCTCACGGTCACGCCCTTGAGCCATTTCGGGCTGTAAACAGCCCCATACGACCACTCATAGGCGACTTCTGGTTGCAGCAGGGGGATTTCCACTAACGCGTTCCTCGATCTGGTCGGGGGTCAATCGTGAAAACGGATCATTCAATAGCGGGAAGTTCTGCGAGCCTGCCGGCGTAATCTCGAATAGTGTTGGCGCATGGAACGCTTCAGTGTAGCTGCCGCGCAAGGTAAGTGCGCCGATATACTTGGGGTCAATCGGCTGCCAGCGCACAGATACCTTCGGCTTCTGCCCGTTATACTGGGAGCTGGTCGCCGGCTGGTATGGAGTTAGAACTGTCGAAGTATTCTGACTGTACCATTCCTCCCGCTCGGCGAAGTCAACTTCGAAGCTGTAAAAGCCGGGAAAATTCCATGTCGGGCTGGTGAAGGGGACCCGCACCTCCTGGTAGATTGACCAGACATCCCGGTTCACGCGGAAGCCTTGCCCATCCACCGAACCAATCGAGTTAAACGTCTGATTTAGCGGGTCACGATTGCGCGTCATTCTCTCCCCGCGATACTCGCCACCGATTGCAAATGAGACCGGTCCTGCCGGAAGATTAAACAAGTCACCGTTGATGGTTATGTAACCTAATGGTAACTCGAATTCGCCGGTATTTTGCAGCGTAACATAAACTCTGGCTCTGGCTGCCTTGCTGTTACGGCCAAGGAAGCCAAGGAACGGATTAAAGGCCGTAGCCGGATCAGTATCCAGGAGGGCCTCCCGCAGCCCAGGCTGGCTGACCTCACCTACCGACAAATCCTGCCCCTCGTTCCGGGAATAACGGAATCCGGCTTCCCAGTTCCAAGTATTGAAATAATCGCCGAATTCTCCCATCTGTCCCCTGAGCCCGACGTCGAAGAGACTATCCCGATAGGTGAACTTTTCACTTCGCTTACCGGTGTCGTTAATGCCGCGAAACCGAACGTCCGTGGTGACGGGAGTTGGGACTCCATTAACATCCAAAGTCGTATCGGGAACCGTGAACGGGTTAAACGGATTCGAGATTGGCACACTAATGCCGGCAGGACTAAAGCCGACGTTAGTGCCTGGGACCTTGAATGGGTCCGGCACAAACGGCACGGCCGCTAGGGACGCATCGAAATACGAGCGGACATATTTAAAGTCGGCGAATAGCACCAGGTATTTGTCACACAGATCGCGCGTGAAGGAACCGTAGAAGGCTTGGCGATCCGCCGGCGGAAGAGCTGGAGTGAAAGCGGCGAAGTTAAAGAAGAAGTAATCGCCGCCGCCCTTGAAGTCAGGATATATACCGAATACGGGGGTAATAATGGCAGTGGGCCTTTTGTAGAATGGAGAAGTTGCCGCGTTTGGAGCTGAGTGCGGTGGCGGGCTGTTCGCACTGAAGAATAATTTGGGTGTTAAGCGGAACCCTCCAACGCGGCCAGGGAAATTCCCGCTGCGAAGATCGACCCCCCCCAAGGGTATTTCAAAAGCGTTACTGGAGATGTCCCGGTCGCGGCTGAAAAGGCCACCGGTACGTTCCCAGAAATCGGCAATGACCACAATGTCGGTCTTGTCATCACCCGTGCCGGCTTTCAGCCATGCCTCCCACTCGCCCATGTCGTTCGACGCTCCCAGGTTTGTGTTCCCGTAACTCCCACCGATCTCCAGCCCGCGGAATTTGTGGATCAGAAAGAAGTTGACCACGCCCGCAACCGCGTCGGAGCCATACACAGCCGAGGCGCCATCCTTCAGGATATCGACGTGATCGATCATGGGAAAGGGAAGAAGGTTAATGTCCACGCCCTGGCTAAACCCGGCGACGCCTAACGAACCAAAGGCGACACGCTTTCCGTCCACCAGCACCAGGGTTTCCTTGGGCAAGAATCCGCGCAGGTTGAATTGGATTGTACCGTCACCACCATTGCCCATGTTCAGGTTGACGGTTCCGCCCGCCTCCTGTGGCAGAAAAGTTTGCAGGTCTTGTGCGTTGCGAATGCCCAGCTTTTCGAGGTCTGCCGGACGATACGTATCTACCGGATTAGGACCCGTCTCTTCTGCGGTCGGAATGTTGGAACCAGTAACGATCACTCGTTCGACTTCTGCTGTGCCTGCGGCTGAAGCGGCGCCCGGCTGCGAAAACGGCAAGGGATTCTGACCGAATGTGACCGAGGGCTGGACCAAACGCATAGCCGCCAGGCTCCATCCGGCACACCAGATTAATGGTCGCTTGATGAAACGCTCCTTTCGCTAAACTTCCGGTCGTTTAACAAACTGCCCGACAAACAACAAGTTTCCTTTGTAAGTGCGATTCGCGTCTGGTACTGTTGGTTCAATTGTCAGTTTGGATGGTCAGATGGCGGGAAGCGCTGAACACGGAGGATCGCCTCGCCCTTGCTAAGGGACACGGTGAGGGTAAGGGTTTATTCAAGGCAACTGGCACTTGCTGTGGCTGCGGCCCCTCACCTTAATCCCCCTTTGGCGCGAGGGAGGCGAGGATCTCCTCAAACAACTTCTCGATCTTCCGGACGCTCGGCGAACAAATTCCCCGAATTCACAATGTGTATTAATAGACCGTCTTCGGTTCCGGCCCTGCAAGAATCTTCTGGAAACGCGGATCACTTCTCAGCGAATCCCATTCCCGCCGCAGACGAAGCTCAGCGAGCGTGATGCTATTCGGCCAATCCGGGTAACTGGCCGCGCCGGGCGTGGAAAGGAGACGCTCAATGAGCGTGATTGCTTGGTCCGGCTCGCCAACAAGTGCAGAAACCAGCGCCAGATTGGCCGCACCGATGGCGCCATGAAATGCATCTTGGCTTTCTGGCTCGAGTTCGAAGGCTCGAACGACCTTCTCGAATGGCATCCTCCTTCCTCCGCATGAAGGCGTAGAGTAATCCGAGTTGAGATCCTCCGCGTCCTCCGTCCCGGCCCCCCTGTCGCCGCACGAAGCTATAGATAGGTCGCCAATAGGTGCGGCAAAGCGTTTCGAGCGCGTCTTGCGCAGCAGGCGATTCGCCTTGCGCTTCCAGCACTACACTCCAATGAGTGGTGGCAAATGCGACCGCTCCGCTCTGCCTGCTCAGGCCGATCGCATTCTGTGAAACCTCGTCATCACCGGCAGGCACGCTGCGATCCGCCACTCTGGATCGCAAAGCCGCCACGCTGCTGAGGCGTGGCGGCTGATGGTGAAGTTCGGCTTTCGCCAGCGGTTTAGGGTGACACCCGTGTTACCGTCCCATCACAACACCGCTGGCATCGCCGCTCCAACTGCTACTGTTTCACCATGGAACCGCCGACTACGATGCCGCCGGTGGGGTCTGTACCCACATACTTGAGCTGCCTTCCGCCATCGCCGATCACGAAGTGGCGGCGATGGTCCCCCGGCAAAGTCATGGTGCCGGTACCGTTCGCATTCACAGTATAGGTCCCGGTGACATTCTGACTCCAACTCGCATTGAGTATGGCGCCGCCACCGAAGTTAAAGACCAGGCGTGCCGTGAAGCCGCCTGCGCCATCGAACGTATACAAGCCCGCTTCGTCCACTGGCCCATAGACGCTTATGGGCGGGGGTACGCGTGGTGACCCGGGGCTTACTGGAGCAAAGCCCGAGAAAGAGTCGGCGTAACTGCCGTTGAGGCTACTCAGATCATAGGCTTGGGCGCGCGGGAGGGAGACTTGCATGATTAACGCAACTCCCGCCAGTGCCAGGACCGACCTGAAGAGCCGGGCCTTCGACATATTGGGAATGCTTCTTGTGAACATAATGTTTTGATTTTTCATAAACTAATTTCCTTTTCTTGTTTTTGCCTTCATTGGCTCCTCGTCGTGAGAAGTCAGTTCTGGCCGTTCACTGAGGTACAGAACGGAAAGGATTACGAGGTTACGCGGATATCACGGATGGATCCTCGGGTGCCGCCTGACACAGACGCCCTACAATCGGACATGCGATTCGTCGCGCTCTACGAATCCGTGCTATCAGTGCAATCCGTGGTTAGCTTTATTTCGGTGCTAACGAACTAACGATTTTTTCGAAGCGCGGATCGCCGCGGAGCGGATCCCACCACGGCATCAGTTTCAGTTCACCATAGCTGACGTTGCTGGGCGGACGGACGGCGATGGCAACCTGCTCGCAGGCGAGATCTTTTTCTCCAACCCACGCTGCAATCACTGCAAAGTATCTGACGAGGTACTGGCCGACCAGTGCATCTTTCTTCACCGGAAGAAGCTCAAGTGCGCGGCGGCCTTCGCGCAGCGCTTCCTCTTTTCGGCCGAGGCCGGCGTCGATCATGCCCAGCACGCACCACGACGGGCCGAAATCGGGTCGAGCTTGGACAACCTTTTCCTGGTCGGCGCGCGCGGCGGTAAACGCCGACTGCGCCTTGGCGTCGTCGTTTGTCATGCGCGCGATGAGGCCCTCTACAAACGCACGATTGACTTGAACTTTGTCGACTAGCCAAATTTTGCTGTCACTCAGCGTGCTCAATGCTTCTTTCGCGGCGGTGGCGTCACGTTCCGCCAGTGCGCAGAAGAGCCAATCATGAGCGATCGCAGATGTGCCAGCGACGGGATTTGTCGCCCGAAGCGAATCGATCGCCTGATGCAGCGGCCGCGGATCAGCGTTCACATCTAGTTCCCACTCCGGAAGAGCTAGTTTAATATGGATGTCGTCGGGCTCGGCGACAGCTACTGCGCGGGTTAGCCATGTCTTTGCTTCCGCATAGCGACGAAACCTCGCGTAATCTGATGAAAGGGGCTCAAGCGTTTCAAGGTCGCGCGGGTCGAGCTCAGCCGCGCGCTCCAAATTTCGTCTGGAGTCTTCCCAGTGCCCTTGCCGTCTCTGGATGAAACCCATCATTTGAAATATGCGCGCGTTGTTGGGAAGAGTCTGGCGAGCGACTTCCAGTTCGGCCAGCGCGCCGTCATAATCTCCATAACCTCGATAGAGATGCACCGCTTGTGCGAAGTGCGCTTCGCCCGAATCCGGCTTCAGACGAAAAGCAGAATCGATCGCGTCCTTCGCCATGGTCAACCGCGCTGGGGTACGGTCGATGCCTTCGAAATAAAGCTGATCATGAGCGAAGGCCAGTTGGCAATACGCATCGAGAAACGATGGGTCGCGCGCGACAGCCCGGTTCAGCAGATCGACAGCCTGCCCAAAATCCAGTACCTGGCCCCTTTTCTCCAAAAGAATATCATTGGCGCGCGAATAAAGATCGAAAGCAACGAGATCCCCGGTCGGTTTGCTCTCAATGGCCAGTTTCTCAGCCGGTGTAATTTTGGCATGAAGCTGCCCGGCGACCTTTTGCGCGACCTCACTTTGGATTGTGAACAGGTCATTCAAATCGCGGTCGTATTGTTCGACCCAGACGTGGGTATCAGTTCGCGTGTCGATCAACTGCGCGTTCAAATGAAGATGCGTACCGGTCCTGCGGACGCTGCCCTCCAGAACGTGAGATACCCGCAGCTCGTTACCGATCTGACGCAGATTTCGTTTGCCACGGTAATCCATCACGCTGGTCCGGCTGATGACTTTGAGATCGGCGATCTTCGCCAGCTTGGTCAGAATGTCGTCCTGAATACCGTCGGCAAAGGCTGGGTTCTCTTTCTGCTCGCTCAAGTTTTCAAATGGCAGTACTGCAATTCCGT
>QHWY01000106.1 GCA_003223875.1 Acidobacteriota bacterium
CGGTCTCGGCGAGAGCCTTGCCCTTGGCGACGCTGCCAACGGGTACAAACGCGTTGAAGCCGGCGCCGGGTCGCGGATCGCGTAGCCTGGCCGTCTTGATATCCATCGGCAGCATGATGATTCGGTTGCCGATGGGCTCGGTAGACTTGTTGTCGGGATCGATGAACCGCATCCGTCCCTGGCCAAGATAGGTCTTTGGCACCGTGTTCTGCTCAATGACCTTGATCCAGGGAGTTGGCGGCGGCTTCAGCTTCGCAAACCACTCGGCTGCGGCGGCCACATCCTCATCCGACGTGGCCTGTGCAATGGCCGTCATCCGGATCGGATCTTTTCTCTTTCCACTTTTGAAGTCCTTCATTGTTTGGATGAAGTACTCGGGCGTCAGGCCCTGGATGTCGCCAGATTCCGGGTGCCCGAGACCATTCATGAGATGGCACGAGCCGCACGCAAATCCTTTGTTCACGCCACCGTCGGTCACGACGCGCGGCGCCGACGCATGTTCTGCGGGAAACCAGTCGGGCGGTGCGTTCAGGTCCTCGAGCTGGGACATTGTGAAGCTCTTGCCCGTGCCCGGTATCGTCAGTTGACCTTCGAATTCCTTCTCCGGCATCGGAGGCTTGTTGACGACCATCGCTGCGGTCGGGAATGCCCAACCCAGATCTTTTCCAGCCGGAGCCTGTCCAGTCATGACGGCTACCAAAAACAACGCTAATATCAGTACGCCGATCCAGCCCTTCATGTGCCTCTCCTGTAGCGCAAAACTGGCGTTACGTTTCCCTGCATTAGAGCATGAGTTGATACGAGGTTTCAACGCGGCGCCGAGGGTGATACTTGTGGATAAGCTTCCAGATCCCAGTGTTGCGAGCCAATCCTTCACTCACGCCGGTAATACAGGGAATCGTGCAATTCAGTCGAACTCGTCAATCTATCAGGCACCGAGCGGCGCGTGGGTCTTCACCGCCGGAACGATCTCATGGAGCTGGGGGCTGGATTATCCTGGTGTCGCAGACGCACGCATCCAACGGATTACTGCGAATGTGCTCAATCGATTCCTGGGTATTTCGCCATAACGCGGGTGCGGCGGGTGTGGCGGAGACATTGATTGTCGGTAGCAGTCCTGTGTATGCTGTGAACACCCATTGGATAAAACCAAATCCACAACTGGTGTAAGGTTAGGTAATGGAAGTGCCGAGACCAGTAGGAGCGTAATAATGCCTCAAAACGGAGAAATCAATACCAAGTTCGACGTTTATCAGAATCTCTGCTGCGGTCAGGAGATCATTATTCGCGAAGGCGCTAGGTTTCCGAACTGTCCCAACCATCCGCGTTTCACTACGATATGGAAGCGTTTAGAGGCTGACATCGTCGATACGAAAGTCATCGAGAAGAAAAGAACATCTGATCCTGCCGCGTGAAGTGCCCTCCGCCGCAGCGGCGGCAGCTAGTGTTGCGTTTGAAAATTGCGTTGACGAATTCCCCTCCTCGCAGAGGAGGGGTGGCGCGAAGCGCCGGGGTGGTCAGTTCGGCGAAATCCAGGACGTGCCGGTCTGACCACCCCGTCTGCGCCGCTTTCGGTGGCTTCGCGCCATCTTATTGGTGGCGCATTCCCCTCCTCTGCGAGGAGGGGAATGCGGCTCTGCCGAACCATAAGTAACCGTAATTATGAAACGCAACGCTAGACGGCGTAAGCGGCGATGCCCACGTCTTCGGCGCTCAACTCTTCGCCATTGACCATCATCGTAAGGCCTGCCCGCGATCGCGGCAGCTCTTTGGCGAGTTTTGCACCCAGTCGCTCGTGCTTGTGAACGACCCAATATCGTTTTTCAGCGAGGAACAAAGGACTGTAGGTGAAGATCATGCCCGACGGCGAGTGGAACTTGTGTCGAGCGTAGAATGTTATAGCCTCGAAAAGTCCTGTGCCGTGATGGTTCGGAGCGATCGTGAGATCGACGAGCATGACCGTGTCACCTGAGTCTCTGTGCGTTTTCCACGTGCCGTCGGCAGTCAGTTCACCAAATGTGCCCGGCACTCGCTCGGGATCGCCTCCGCTATCGAAGCGCATCGCCTCGAGCACTCCAGCGATGATGTTGCCGACGTAAGCAGCAACCACATAGCCGCCGGCGTTTGCGATTCTTTCGCCCCATTGATTGGCGTCCTTCGGAGCGAATGCTTTCCAGTATCTCTGAAGAATGCGCACACCGGTTTCACGCTGGTCGATGTCTTCGCCGTGACGAAATGTAATGTCCATGTCTGTCCCCTGGATCGCCGCCAGCTTGGAACACGCTTGGACATACGTCAAGTCTGTTGAGTATTCCCGGACTTCTCTCGGTGTCCACCGAATTCGTAGCGCATCGCGGAGAGGACCTTGTCGGCGAACTCCGCATGGCCTCGAGAGCTGAACCGTTCATATAAAGACGTGGTAAGCACTGGTGCCGGTACTGCCTCGTCAATGGCGGCTTTGATCGTCCAGCGGCCTTCACCCGAATCCGAGACTCGCCCCTCGAACGCCGAAAGCGCAGGGTCCTGAAGCAAGGCGGCGGCCGTGAGGTCCAGCAGCCAAGAGGCGATGACGCTACCGCGCCGCCAGACTTCGGTAATGTCTTCGAGATTGAAGTCGTACTGATAATGCTCGGGATTACGCAACGGCGTCGTCTCGGCATCGATTCCGCTTTGCCGCTTGCCGACATTTGCGAACTGAAGAATTCCTAATCCTTCCGCATAAGCTGCCATGATCCCGTACTCGATTCCGTTGTGGACCATCTTGACAAAGTGACCGGCGCCGTTCGGACCGCAGTGCAGATACCCTTGTTCTGCCGTGCTAGCTCGCTTTTCCCGCCCTGGCGTACGTGCGATGTCGCCTCGGCCGGGAGCGAGTGCAGAAAAAATCGCGTCGAGGTGTTTAATCACGGCGGCCTCGCCACCGATCATCAGGCAATAGCCGCGTTCAAGACCTCGAACACCGCCGCTAGTTCCGACGTCCACATAGTGAATTCCTTTCGTCTCGAGTTCCTTTGACCGCCGGATGTCGTCGACATAATAAGAATTGCCTCCATCAATCAGAACGTCGCCAGCCTCGAGATAAGCCACGAGGTCGGCGATCGTCTTGTCAACGGCTGCAGCGGGGACCATCAGCCATACTTTACGCGGCTTCTCCAGCTTGCTGACCAAGTCGCTGAGTGACACCGCTCCGCCCGCGCTCTCCTTGACCAATTCACCCACAACTTTTGGTGACATGTCGAAGACCACACACTCGTGGCCTTTCTGGATGAGGCGCCGCACCATGTTCGCACCCATCCTGCCAAGACCTACCATTCCCAATTGCATGCTGAGTCCTCGCTCCTTTCTTAAACCGAAACTTTCGTCCGCTGTCCACAAACTAAGCTTCTAAGCTTATGCTACTCGTCGGCGACATAGGCGCCACGAAAACTGATTTGGCGATCTACTCGAGCGAATCGGACGCAAATAGCTTAGGAGAACTTCACGGTTTATTGAGACGGGAGGAGCGGCTTTGCACAAAAAATACATCGTGGGCGCTCATAGAGCGCCCCTACAGTTGCGCACCCCAAGCTGTAGGGGCGGTCTATGACCGCCCAGGATTTTTTGTGCAAAGCCAGGAGGAGCATTCCCATGAATAGTAACCCCTCTGACGCGCTGGTCTTCTACGGTGTGACGGGTGATCTGGCTTTTAAAAAAATCTTTCCAGCGTTGCAGGCGATGGTTCGGCGTGGACACGTCGATGTGCCGGTCGTCGGTGTAGCCAGGTCGGCCTGGACAGTCGATCAATTGCGCCAGCGAGTACACGATAGTTTGGAAAAACACGGCGGTGTTGATCCTGCGGCATTTGAAAAACTCTCTCGATTATTGCGCTACGTCTCTGTCGACTACACCGATCCCGCGGCTTGCCGCGCCATTCACAACGAGCTGGAGGGGGCACGCCGGCCCGCGATTTATCTCGCCGTTCCACCGCATCTCTTTGCTCCCGCAATCGAACAACTTGCCAAATCGGGTTGCGCCAAAGATGCCCGCATAATTATCGAAAAACCCTTCGGACGGGATCTCGCATCAGCAAAGAACCTTAATCGAGTACTCCACGAAGTCTTCGACGAATCATCGATCTTTCGCATCGATCACTACCTCGGAAAGAGGCCTGTGAACAATATGCTGATCTTCCGGTTCGCGAATAGTTTCGTGGAGTCGTTTTGGAATCGTAACTATATCGAGAGCGTGCAGATCACCATGGCCGAAGATTTTGGAGTTCAGGGCCGCGGCAGCTTCTACGATGAGACCGGCACGATGCGCGATGTGGTCGAGAACCATCTCTTCCAGATAATTTCCAACCTCGCGATGGAACCGCCCGCTCGCAACGACAGCGAATCGCTCCGAGATGAAAAAGTAAAAGTGCTCAAAGCGATTCCGCCGATCGAGCCAACCGATCTCGTGCGTGGGCAGTTCCGTGGCTACCGTGATGAAAAAGGCGTGGCAAAGGATTCCCGAACGGAAACATTTGTCGCATTGAGGTTGAAGATCAATTCCTGGCGCTGGAAAGGTGTTCCGTTCTACGTCCGAGCCGGCAAGTGCCTGCCGATAACTTGTACTGAAATTGTTGGGCGGTTCCACAAACCGCCGACGCTGATACCGGAGGCCGTTCTGAAAGAGAACTACCTGCGGCTGCGCCTTAGTCCGGAGGTCTTGATCGCAATGGGAATGATGACGCTCGCTCCCGGCGACACGTTCGCAGTGGAAATGAGCGAAATGGTTGCCTCCAGCGCTCCCCGCACCGGTGAAATGGAGGCGTACGAAAGGCTAATAGGCGCAGCGATGGAAGGGGACGGTTCCCTGTTCGCACGGGAGGATTACGTCGAAGAAGCATGGCGCATCGTCGATCCCGCCTTGGAAAAGGACGCGCCGATTTATGAGTATGAACCGAATACGTGGGGGCCAAGAGAGGCCGAGCGAGTGACGCCCGAAGGAGGCTGGCACAATCCAATGGCCGCAACCCTTTCCCTCCGGGAGAGGGTAGGGTGAGGGGCTCAGACACGCCGCAATTACGTTGTGTACATCAAGCTCTGCAAGAAATCGCAGAGGGTTCGCGATTTCACGAGTGGCAGACCCGCGGCTTCTGAACCTCTTGATAGCGGAAACAGTGGACGAGGTGATCGTTCACCATGCCGATCGCCTGCATATGCGCATACATAACGGTGGAACCGACGAAGCGGAATCCTCGGCGTTTAAGGTCTTTACTGAACGCGTCGGATTCGGGCGATGTCGCCGGGATCTGCCGCATCAGTTTCCACCGATTCACCTTAGGTCGCCCGTCAACGAACCGCCAGCAGTAGGCATCAAAACTTCCGAACTCTTCCTGAACTGACAAAAACTCCCGCGCATTACATACGGCGGCTTCGATCTTCATGCGGTTTCGAATGATCGCGGAATCCCGTGTGAGCATCTCAATGCGTTTCTCGGTATATCGAGCCACCTTCGCCGCGTCGAAGTCGCTGAAAGCACGGCGATAGCCTTCGCGTTTCTTCAGCACGATTGACCAGCTCAACCCGGCCTGTGCCGCTTCGAGCACGAGGAATTCAAAATGTTTAGAATCGTCGTGGACGGGCGTACCCCACTCACGATCGTGATAGTCGATCATCAGGGGGTCCGCGCCGGCCCAAACACATCGTTTCCTGTCTTCCATGAGAAATACAGACGCGCCTATCCAACTTTTAGCACACACGTCAACTTTCCTCGGTCCTTGGCGTAAGCGCGCTCTCCTCTCGACGGCTTTGCACAAAAAATCCTGGGCGGTCATAGACCGCCCCTACAGCTTGGGGTGCGCAACTGTAGGGGCGCTCTATGAGCGCCCGCGATGTATTTTTTGTGCAAAGCCCCTCTCGACGAACACAGCTATTGAAAAGAAATTTGATCTTGCCCACCTCGGCGGTACGCGCCATTTCTTTGCCGCCCAGTTCGCGCATGACCAGCGAAACGCCACTGCGCTGCTTGCATCTCAAGACGGCCAATTCACCGTCTTTGCTTGGTCCTCGCTTAAGAACATGGTGCACGCCCACCGGCTGGACGCATTGCTCATATAGTCCTCATTTTTTCGCGAATCCTTTTCGCGATTTCGCGAACCGTTTCGTGATCTCAGCGGACCGATGGCGTCGTTTCGCAAATATTTTCAATCATTTAAGGCTTGGCACATCTTTTGCATTCCCTGTGAGCGGAGGATGCGATGATTCGTATCAAAGTTCAATACGACGCACTCAACCGAACATTCAAACTCGTGGATCCGGAGTTCAAGACGATCCTCGAAGGTGACGGACTCTACGACCTGAACGTTCCAATCATGTACGAAGAGACCGACGTGGAGGAGTTCATTTTGCCGGGAAATGCTTTTGTAGCTCACGCGTAATCGAAGGTAAAGAACACCGCATAAGTCTCGTTCGGAAGCGTTCCCAAAGGAGTTCCAATGAACCGCTGTGTGCACGACATAAATGAAGCCGCTCTCGATGATGAGTTGCTGCAATCTGAACGACCAATCCTTGTCGATTTTTGGGCACCGTGGTGCGGTCCATGCCGCGCGATGTCGCCGGCGCTCGAAGCAGCTGCCGAAGAGCTTGAGGGCAATGCCAAGGTGTTCAAGATCAACGTGGATGATAATCCCTCGGTCTCTCCGCGCTTCAATGTGCGAGGAATTCCGACTCTGATCCTGTTCAAGGATGGCCGGGAAGCGAGTCGGCTGGTTGGCCTCTCCAGCAAAGAGCAAATCGAGGCGCTAGTCATTCAGGGCCAAACCTTGTCATAAGCTATTTCGGAGCGACAGTGAACACTCTAAAAAAGACGGCAATGAGGGGCTTTGCACAAAAAATACATCGTGGGCGCTCATAGAGCGCCCCTACAGTTGCGCACCCCAAGCTGTAGGGGCGGTCTATGACCGCCCAGGATTTTTTGTGCAAAGCCGCAATGAGGACGACAAGGATTGTTCCGAGCATCCAATCTTTTTTCCCGGTTCGCTCTATTTCTGTTTAAGGTGCCCGCGGTCCTTTTCGTTTTCGTTACAGAACATTTCGAAGATGTCGTTATCGGGAACGAGATCGTGGGGGACTTTAATCGTAAAGGGCTTCGTGTACATCTCGGGATCGTCAAAGGTCATTTCCACTTCTAATTCAGAGGCACATCCGGGTGGCGTTTTTGCATGCGAAATTTCCTGGGGGGATTTAGCATGTTTCGAAACTACGCTGTGCAGCCAGGAGGCTTATGAGACTACAACGCATCCTTCTAGCGATCACGCTGGCGGGGGTAATCACGCCAGCGGTGACATATGCCCAATGGCCGGATATGAAAACGTCGGGGATTCCGCGCCTGCCGGATGGCAAGCCGGACCTGGCGGCTCCGCCGGCGCGTACTGCCGATGGTCATCCGGACCTGTCCGGAGTCTGGGATGTGGGTAACTCGACCTACTTCCACGACCTAGCCAATGGGCTGAAGCCGGACGAGGTACAGTTGACGCCGTGGGCCGCCGCAATTCAAAAGCAGCGCCGGGACCGCAATCACGTCGATGATCCCTACGGCTACTGCTTGCCACTGGGTGTACCGCGCATCGATACCCGCAGCCCATTCAGGATCCTTCAAATGCCGGGCTTCACAGTTTTCCTGCACGAATCCTTCGTGGGCATGATGTTCCGGCAGGTCTTTACCGACGGACGGCCGCTGCCCAAGACGAGCGATGTCGAGCCGACGTGGTTGGGCTATTCCGTCGGCAGGTGGGAAGGCGACACGTTCGTCGTCGAAAGCACGGGGTTCCGCGATCGCGGATGGCTCAGCGCCAATATGGCTTATCCGAACAGCGATGCGCTACACGTCATCGAGAGATTCAGGCGGACCAGTGTCGGCCACATGGAACTGATCGTGACGATCGATGATCCGAAAGCGTTCGTGAAACCCTGGACCAACACGATCCCGCTGAAGCTCAACCCCGACACCGAACTCATCGAAGCGTTCTGCGATAACCAGATGTTGAGGCTCGAGCACTGGAGCATCCCTCCAATGCCGCCCGAGCCGCCGAGTCCGGCATTGAAGGAACAGAAACGATAAGTCGACGCTGGCTAACATAAGCCTACAGGTTAGCATCTCTTGAATGGACTCGGCGAAGGTGGGCTTTGCACAAAAAATCCTGGGCGGTCATAGACCGCCCCTACAGCTTGGGGTGCGCAACTGTAGGGGCGCTCTATGAGCGCCCGCGATGTATTTTTTGTGCAAAGCCGCGAAGGTGCAGTAAAGTTATGACGCGCTTATGAAGTAGGGTTGGGCGCTCCCACGATTCCGTGACATCGTCCCCAACGAGGCGATGAACCTCAAGTGGCGTGCGCTTCAGTCAAATTAGGACACCCGTCCTCTTGGTGAATCGCCGTTCGGACATTCCATGTGCTTCGGTGACATCCGTAGTCGCGGATCTGGAATCGGCGATTAACGGATATGATCGCACTTTTGCTACAGCCCATTCGTTCAGCGATAGCCGCAGCGGCGAGGTCCGTTTCCGACAAAAGGTACACAATCCTGCGAATTTCCGTTTCAGTTAAGCTCCAACCTTGCCGAGCCATGGTCCACCTCCCTCAATCAAATAGTTCAGTGGTAGCCGGAGCGAAGGAAAGTATGCTCGATGGCTTATTTTGACCCCGAATTTATCTTGCCAGGGGATCGGGCCGAATTTGGAAGTGCGCGATCTTCCCTTTCGTGCCTTTGCCGCCCTCGATGTGCCAAACGAAATGCGTCCCGTAATTGGCCCAGAGTCCGCGCCCTTTCCATCCGGCGTTGGGATCGTCGATGCGTCCATCCATGCCGCGAGAATAGAATCCGAGCGGATAAGGCACGCGCAGCTTGATCCATTCTTTGGTTTGCGTGTTGAGAGCAAGCAAAGAATCGGAGTTCGAACCGGTGGCGAACGGGGTATTCGCTCCGAAGCCGGATATGTTGTGCTGGTCGACCCAATTGTAATAGTGGAAATCAGCCGGAACCTGAGTGCCTTTCAATTTTGGTCCGTCGGTTTCATAGAGTGTCCAGCCTTCCCGGCACTGGCTGCCATCGGTCTTCGCGGGGCCGTCCACATCCTTGCATTTGCGGAAATCGAAGCTTGCCAGATGGCTGCTGGCGGCAAGAGCCGTCCAAACGACGCCATTGCTGTCGACATCGACGCCGCGGGGATCGAAGCCGGGCTCAGGAACTTTGAAGACGACTGCTTTACAACTCATCGGAGCGTCGTTGCCGCGCTCCAATCGAACCAGGTATCCCGGAAATTCCTCCGACACACCCCACACTGCCGCATCCACGGGACTCGGGATCACACTATAGAGGTTGTAGCTGACCATCGTGTCCAATTTCGGATCGACAGAGCCGGCGGCCTGAGCGGTGGCGCCTCGCGCTCCGCGGGCACCGCCTGCGGTGTCGCCCTGATACAAAACGCTCTCCACGGTTCCTCGTCCCTGCCTGACCACATTCCACGGGCGCGTAATCTTTCCATCACCGTTGGTGTCGAGTACCTGCCCACACCAGCCGACAGCAGCCTGCTCGGCCTTGATCTCATCCTTGGTTTGACCATAGACCTGATCGTAGATCTTCGTATCAACCCAGCCGAACATGGGACCGCTCAGCTCATTGAAGTAAACGGTCTCATTTGGATCGTTATCGAACTGAAGATGGTGGGTCGAGAAACACGTATCGACCAGATTCCACTTTTGCGTCTTCGGATCATAGAAAGACGCCTGCCGGCCGCTGGTACGAAGCGGGTACCAGTCGGCATATTTGTTCGAAGAATCGCTGCACCATGCGGGATCTTGATTCGGCCGGATCTTGGAGGTCGTCCATACGCGGCCTTTGCTATCGAGCATCGGGTTATGTGGATCGGCGGGGTTGTACGGAGGATTCCCCCACAGATGCTCGTTACCCCAGTGCAGCGAAGCCATCACGGGTCTTGGGAAACGGGACGGAACCGTTTCTCTCGGCGCTCTCGTCGGAATATCGACGGAATACGTGCTGTTCTCTTTTGGATCGAGGACCACCAGTTGGCCGTGTCCCGCGGATACGGCGTAGACAGGCCCCCCGGCGTTCACGGTTGGATGGTTCTTGTTGGTGGAAATCTCGTCGTGCATAAAGGAGTGATCATCGCCGACATCCCACAGCGTTACGACGACATTGCGCTCCGGTCCCTTTGGACGTTCCGGCGCGGGTGGAACTTCACCCTTCGCAATGCGGTCGGTCCAGTCGGCGAAGACTTTCAGGGAAGCATCATGGCCCATCGTGTTCAACGTCGAATACATCGCATCGCCGCGGACGCCGCCGTGGAGCCTGCGATCCCACGCTTCGAACGGGGTCTTCATGTTCACCTCGACTTTGTACACATCGTCAAGCGTCCGCGTTAGCTTATTTCCGAGCTGGTGACAAAAATTGCAGCCGGATTTGAGCGAGTTGATCCAATGATTCTGAGTCAGCATGCCGACGCCTAGACCATTGCCCTGAGCGCCCGTGCCGGGAAAGAGATTCGCCGCAGGAGGCTGCATGAGCGACAGCCAGTAATTGCCCGGGTAGACTTGGGCGGCTTCTTGCGGCGTCTTGGCCGAAATTGCTTTCAGAGCCACGGAATTTGTGCCTGGCTGCATCTGAATCTTCGGTGAGTCTACAAGACCGAATCCGCGCACCCAGACGTTATAGTTCGCATTGGGCAATTCGGGCAACATGAAGCGGCCTTGATCGTCGGTAACGACAATCTTGATGAAATTCGTCAGCAGATCTTTCGTCTCGGCAATGACCCAAACGCCGGCCTCAGGTCCCTTGTCGCTCCGGGCAACACCCGTGATGTAACCCGTCGCAGGCGGAACGTTGCGTCTTGCCTGCAGTACGGCATGTGCTGGACCGGTGCCGACGGCAGCGATGAACCCGATCAATCCAATGCAAACGAGAGAGATCCTCGCCCGGGAAAAAGGGGACGTCCTCATCGAATCCTCCAGTGCTCGTCTCTATGATGCTGTCAGATGAGCAGTATAGGTGTCGAAGCAGATGCGAAGCAACAGGTCGATATGTCGGTAGGTGGGCTGTTAGCCCTTTCGCTCCGGTAGCGCATAAGACGAAGACTCTTCGTCCCTGTGCTGTTCTTTAAGCGGGCGCCATCTTGTGAAGAAGTCTCTTACGGGACGGCTGCCGGCTTCCGGGCTCACAGACGCGTCCTGGATCAGATTGTCCGCGGCGAACCGATGGTAAGCACGATACGAAAAAACGTAGAAGCAGACAGCTCGCTTCAGCGCATGTTCGCCGTTGACGAGAACGTCGAACATCAGGTGCATCGCCGCACCGACCCAATAGCCAACAAGCAATGGCCAAGGATGAGCAACGATTACGGCGAAGAGAACCGTCATCAATTCCGCAGAGTGCAGTGGAAGCACGAGTTTTCGTGGACGGTTCATAAAGTAGTACCGGAGGAAGCTGACTGGACCCGGCCGGCGCCACTGTCTCTCAAAAACGATGTAGTCGAGATAGTGATCCACGTCGATTAAAAAACCGCCGGTAAAACTGCCGGCAGCCGCTTCCGCGGAACCGGTCATGTAGTAAGTAACCGAGCTGAGGGCAAGTGATGTCGCAAGGTGTCCACCAGGCATCATAAGGTGCCAATTATTGCACGTTGCTCTCCGCGATGGGGACGGTAGCGGCGGTCCGCGCAGCGCAAGCGCGACAGCGCGCAGCCTTAAGAAATAACCGCCGCTACAGCGATTTCAGGTACTTGATCACCTCACGGCTCGCATTCGCCCCTGCCGCGCCCGCGATTCCTCCACCCGGATGTGTCCCCGAACCACAAAGATACAGACCGTTGATGGGAGTTCGATATTGAGCGCAGCCGAGAAGCGGGCGGAAGGCAAAGAGTTGATCCAGTGCATGTTCCCCGTGAAAGATGTGGCCACCGGTTACGCCGTAGAGCCGCTCCAGATCGACGGGCGTCAGAACTTGGCGAGCAACGATGTGGTCGCAAATTTTCGGTGCATAATCGGAAAGCGTTTTCACAACACCGTCCGCCAGTTCATCACGCCGCGCGCTCCAGTCGCCATGTTTCAATTGATACGGGGCGTACTGCACGTGAATCGACATGACGTGGGCGCCATTGGGCGCAAGCGACCGGTTCGCCATTGAAGGAACCGTGATATCCAAGTAAGGATGCGGAGAAAAATCACCGTATTTGGCCGCATCAAATGCTCGTTCCAGATAGTCTGTGTCCGGACCGATGTGAATTCGCCCGGCCAGATCCCGGGTTTCATTCCGAATCCCGTTAAACGAAGGAAGTCGCGACAGCGCGAGGTTCACCTTGGCAACCGTCCCTACACACCGGTAAGCGCGAATCTTCCCGAGGAATCCGGGATCCAGATCGGTTGCATCAACAAGTTTAAGAAACGTCTGCTGCGGATCTGTACTGGACAAAATTGCAGTGGCTGTAATTTCTTCACCATTCTCCAGAACCACGCCTGTCGCCTTGTTTCCTCTCACCTGTATGCGTGAAACCGGCGCGCCTCTACGAATCTGGGCACCTGCGGCCGCGGCGGATTTTGCCAACGCTTGCATCAGCGCGTCAATGCCGCCTCGAAAAACCGAAGCGGCCGACGTTGCCTGACCATCGACGGCGGCCTGTATCAATAATCCCACAGTGGTACCGGCGGACCACGGACCCGCAAAGACTCCGAAGATTCCGCGGGCTTCGATCGCCGCGCGCAACAATTCCGTTTCGAACCATTCTCCACTCAAATCCGCAACGGCCATCGGCCCCCACCGCAGAAGGCGGTAGGCGTCTCGTTTGGGCAACCCGCGAAAATTCGACGCAAGCCTGCCTAGATTGAGGTAATCCTTCATCGCGAGATGATCCGCGCCCGGCGGAGTCATTGAAAGCAACGGAGCAAGGGCGCGACCTAACTTATTGAAGGTTTCGTGAAACTCCAAATAACTGCGGGAGTCATGCAGCGAGACCTGTTTTAATTCGAAGGCCGTCGGCTGCGGATCTTCGTAGATGCGCAAGTGCTTCCCGTCCGGATGAAGTATCAGAGTTCGCATGTCGGGTTTGATCACTTCCAGACCTTGCTTGTCCAGACGCATCTCGCTCGCAAGCGGCGGCAGAAGCGGACCCAGAGCGTGAATAACCGTGGGGCAGCGGAATCCTGGGTGAATTTCCTCTGTAACCGCCGTTCCCCCAATAACGTCGCGCCGCTCGAGCACGAGTGGCGAATAACCCGCTTTCCCCAAATAAAACGCCGCAGCCAGCCCATTGTGGCCCGCGCCGATAATGACGACGCGCTTCGGTTCGCTCGGCATCAGTTTTTCCATTCGCGAAGGATTTTCTTGGCGGCATTCAGTCCGGAAGCCCCCATGATGCCACCCCCAGGATGCGTGGCCGAACCGCACATATAAAGGTTGCGAATCGGCGTGCTGTACTGCGCCCATCCCGGCACCGGGCGCAGAAAGAACAATTGCTCCAGCGAGAGTTCGCCCTGAAAGATGTTGCCTTCCGACAGGCCGAATTGGCGCTCGATGTCCAATGGCGTGAGCACCTGACGATGAACAATGATGTCGCGCAAATTCGGCGCGTATTCCGCGATGGTATCGATCACCGTATTGCCGAACTCTTCGCGCTTCTCGTCCCAGTTCCCTTCTTTTAAGTGGTACGGCGCGTATTGCACGAAGCATGACATAACGTGTTTGCCGGGTGGAGCGACGGAGGGATCGGTAAGGCTTGGGATCACGATGTCAATGTAGGGCCGGCGTGAGAACCGCCCGTACTTGGCCTCATCGTAAGCGCGCTCCATATATTCCACGCTGGGCGAAATCGAGATGGCCCCGCGCAAGTGCGGGCCGGATCCCGGGAGACAGGTGAAATTGGGCAGATCGTCAAGTGCCAGATTCACTTTCCCGGACGATCCGCGAAACTTGTAACGCTTTACGTCGCTGACGAAATCGTCAGGTAGATTTTCGGCGCCCGCCATTTTGATGAAGGTCAGGCGCGGATCGACGCCTGAGGAAACAACTTTTGTCTGGATCTCATCGCCATTTTCGAGAACCACGCCCCTCGCCTTGCCATTCTGAATGATGATCTTGGCCACAGGAGCCTCCGTGCGTATTTCTGCTCCCGCTTCGCGCGCAGCGGAGGCAATCGCGTTGGAAATAGCGCCGGTGCCGCCGCGCACGAGTCCCCACGACCGGAACGCGCCATCGATTTCGCCCATGTAATGGTGCAGCAGAACGTACGCGGTGCCCGGCGATCGCACTCCAAGAAATGTTCCGATGATTCCTGACGCCGCCATCGTCGCCTTAAGAACATCCGTCTCGAACCACTGATCGAGAAATCCGGCGGCGCTCATGGTCATCAGTTGCACCTGGTTGTATTGGTCTTCGGCGGAAAGCCGTCGAAACCGGCGAGCGATCGACAACAGATCTCTCAAACCACGCAAGGCGAGCGAGGTAGGATCGGGGGCAGTCATCGCCAGAATAGGTTTGACGAAGCGTCCCATCTCGACCATGGCTTTGCCGTATTCCTCGTAAGCTTCGGCATCGAGTCGCGAATGCCGGGCGATTTCGCGCCGCGTTTTGGCGTGATCATTCACACGCCAGAGATAATCGCCATTCGTCATGGGCGTGAATGTTCCGTCCAGCGGTAAAACCTCCATCCCATGCCGCGGAAGATCCAACTCCCGGATGATCTCAGGACGTAACAGCGAAACGACGTACGACGCCACCGAAAATTTGAACCCCGGAAAGACTTCTTCCGTGACCGCGGCTCCGCCCAGCACGTGTCTTCGCTCGCACACCAGAACTTTCTTGCCGGCGCCAGCGAGATAGGCAGCGTTCACCAGTCCATTATGTCCACCGCCGATGACAACGACGTCGTACTTCGAATTCATGGCTGCCGGATACTATACTTTCCCAATAATGCACAGTCGCAGAACATTTCTGAAGATCGCCGGTCTCGCAGCGGCGCGACAGGCATTGGGGCAAACAAAGGTGACACCATCTGCCAAATTCGTGAATACTCCGGTGCTCCGCATCGGCTACGAGGAGAGCGGCGGATCACGAGGATTTCCAATTATCCTTCTCCACGGCTTTCCTGACGACGCCCACGCGTTCGACGATGTTAACTCTCTGCTTGTGAAATCCGGATACCGAACGCTGGTTCCCTATTTACGAGGCTACGGACCCACTCGCTTCCTGGACCCAAAGCATCCGCACATGGCCGAACAAGCGGCGCTCGGTCAGGATGTGATCGATTTCGCCGATGCGCTGGGCTTCGGACGCTTCGCCGTCGCCGGCTTCGACTGGGGCGGTCGCGCTGCCGCTATTGCGGCCGTACTTCATCCAGACCGGGTGCGCGCCGCCGTTCTCATTGGCGGCTACACCATTCAGAACGTCTTCGCACTACCTCCGGCGTCAGCGCCCGCAACAGAGCGTGCAATTTGGTACCAATATTATTTCAACACAGAACGGGGCCGAGCCGGATTGCAGGAAAACCGGCGGGCGATCTGCCGATTCCTTTGGCAGACGTGGTCTCCAACGTGGCACTTCACCGATGAAACGTTTAACCGAACGGCGCCGTCATTCGACAACCCGGAATTTGTGGATATCGTCATTCATTCTTATCGGCATCGGATGGGAAACGCGCCGGGCGAGCCACGATTCCTCGATCTCGAACGACGGCTTGCAGAGCGGCCCAAAATCAACGTGCCGGTGATCACGTTGTACGGTCAGGATGACGGCATAAGGCGGCCGGCCGCGGAGGCGCCGGATGAACGTACCGACCTGCCAGCGCTCGTCGCCCGGCGCGTCATTCCTGGCGCGGGCCATTTTTTGCCGCGAGAAAAACCGGATGTCGTTTCGACGGCGATCCTGGAAGTGCTGGCCGCCTCGAAGTGATAAAATTTACTCCCCTCCTAAGTTAGGATTATCCCTAACTTAGCAGGCCGGAAAAACACAGAATTCCGAGTGGTATTCCCCTCCTCGCAGAGGAGGGGAAGATGCGCCGAAGGCGCAGACGGGGTGGTCAGACCGGCGAAGCACTTCGGCCGAACTGACCACCCCGGCGCTTCGCGCCACCCCTCCTCTGCGAGGAGGGGAATGCCTCCTGAGTTTTTTCGCACCCTGTTGGGAGGGATTTTATGGGTATGTGGCAATTTAGAATTTTCCCCGCTATATCCATGTTGCTGCTCGGTGCGTTGCCGGTACTCGCGCAGCATGAGTACACGGAATCTGAAATTGAGGCCGGCAAGGCGCAGTACGCGATCAATTGCGTTCGATGTCATGGGCCTGACGGCGACAACATCACCAACGCCGACATCGGGCACGGAAAATCCCGTCGAGCAACGACGGATGCTGAGTTTGTCGCCTTAATCCGCGAAGGAATCTCTGGAACCAGGATGGTCGCGTTCCCCAATATCAATGAGCAGAATGCGCAAACCATCGTGGCTTATCTTCGATCGATGGCATCAACGGCCAATGCTGCCGCGAGCCTGCCTCCAGGCGATGTGGCTCGGGGCAAGACTATCTTCGAAGGCAAAGGCGGGTGCCGAACCTGCCATCGCGTCGGCGATCAAGGGTCGCGCACCGGACCGGATCTCAGCCAGATCGGTGCGCAGCGGCGGGTTGTGGAACTCCACCGGTCGATACTCGAACCGGATGCTGAGATTATTCCAGCCAATCGGTTCTTACGAATCGTCACTAAAGACGGCTCCGCACTAACAGGCAAGCTGTTAAATCAAGATTCGTTTACGGTTCAGATTCTCGATGTTAAGGACGAGAAGCTAAAATCGTTTTCGAAATCCAATTTGCGTGAGTACACGTTTGTTAGCAATTCACCGATGCCATCCTACAAAGACAAGCTGAGCACGCAGGAGCTGTCGGATCTGATCAGCTACCTCGCTTCGCTGAAAGGGCAGGCCAACTAATGAGACGCATCAATCTTCGTCACATGCTGTTTGTCGTTCTGACCGCTACCGGCTCGTTGTACGCACAGGTTTCCAACGACCGCATACTTCGCGCTGCCCAGGAGCCGCAGAACTGGTTGACGCATCACGGCAATTACAACAGCCAGCGTTACAGCACGCTCTCGCAAATCGCGCCCGATAATGTGAAGAACCTGGAACTGCAGTGGCTCTTCCAGGCTCGATCGCTGGAGAAATTTGAAGCAACTCCTCTTGTCGTAGACGGCATTATATATACCGTCCAGGCGCCCAACGATATTGTCGCTCTCGATGCAGCGACAGGGCGCCTCTTCTGGACTTACTCGCATACTCCCGATCCAGCCGCCCGCCCATGCTGCGGACGCGTGAATCGCGGCCTTGCGATCCTCGGCGACACGCTATTCATGGCAACCATCGATGCTCGACTGATCGCTGTTGATGCAAAGAGCGGCCGGCCCTTGTGGGATGTCGCTGTTGCAAAGCCGGAGTCGGGTTACGCGATGACGCTTGCTCCCCTGGTCGTGAAAGACAAAGTCATTGTTGGAACCGCCGGCGGCGAATATGGCATCCGCGGCTTCCTTGCAGCTTATGACGCCAAGACGGGTAAAGAAGTTTGGCGCTTCTACACAATTCCTGGTCCCGGCGAACCGGGACACGAAACCTGGCCGTCGCAGAACAACGCGTGGGAACACGGCGGCGCTTCGGTTTGGGTTACCGGTTCCTACGATCCGGACCTGAACCTCACCTATTGGGGTATTGGAAATCCAGGGCCGGACTGGAATGGCGACGAACGCAATGGCGACAATCTGTATAGCTGCTCGGTGGTCGCGCTCGACGCCGATACGGGCAAGCTGAAGTGGTACTACCAATTCTCTCCTCACGACGAGTTCGACTACGACTCGACGCAAGTTCCCGTACTCGCGGATATGCAGTGGAAGGGCAGCCCGCGCAAAGTCATGCTTTGGGCGAATCGCAATGGCTTCTTCTACGTGCTCGATCGCGCAACCGGACAGTTTCTGCTTGGTAAACCTTTTGTCGAAGTGAACTGGGCAAGCGGCTTCGATGAGAAGGGGCGCCCCCAGAGAGTTCCAGGCATGGTGCCTACTGCACAAGGCACATCGATCTTGCCCGGAAACCAGGGCGGCACGAATTGGTATAACCCCTCCTATAGTCCGAAGACAGGACTGTTTTACATTCCGACCTGGGCGAATTACTCGAGTCTGTACGTGAAGCAACCCGAGGACTACGTCGAAGGAAGACCATTTCGTGGCGGCACGCCGCGGCCGACGACGCCGAATGGCATTCGGAGCACGGTGAACAATTACGCGAAGGAAGATGAAGGTTATGGTGCAATCCGCGCCATTGACCCGCATACCGGTGAAATGAAATGGCAGTTCAAAATGACGGATGTCACCGACGCGGGCGTGCTGACGACTGCATCGAATCTGCTGTTCAGCGGAGGCCGTGAGGGTTACTTCTACGCGCTCGATGCGCGTGACGGAAAGCTGCTCTGGAAGTTTCCTGTTGGCGGCCGCGTCGTGGCCGGACCAATGACTTTTTCAACAGCCGGGCGGCAGTATGTTTCCATAGCAGCCGGGAATTCGCTGTTCACGTTCGCCCTGAAACAATAACGTGGATACGTCCGATGCCCATTGGGACAGCGTTTCACGATCGGACCTTCACGCTCTGTGAGAGCCTGAACTACCGCGAGTGGTCGGGATATTACGCCGTCAGCGCGTATGAAACTCATCACCAACACGAATATAACGCAATACGGAATTCGGTCGCGCTAATCGACGTCTCTCCTCTTTTCAAGTACCGCATTACAGGGCATGACGCGACACGGCTCGTTGATCGTGTCGTCACGCGGGACATGCGAAAAGTTTCCGTAGGGCAAGTGATCTACACGCCATGGTGCGACGAAAGAGGAAAAGTCATCGATGACGGAACGGTCTCTCGCCTGGGTAAGAACACGTATCGTTGGACGGCGGCGGATCCCAACCTGCGATGGTTTCATCAAAACGCACAGGGCATGGACGTTCAGATCCGAGATATTTCCGAAAAGGTCGCAGCACTTGCGCTTCAAGGTCCGATGTCAGGAAGATTACTCCAGACGATTGTCGAGGGCGCCGACATTGCGAACCTCAAATACTTCCACGTCACAAAGGGAACCATCTCCGGAGTGCGCGTCGATATTTCACGCACCGGCTACACAGGAGATCTGGGTTACGAACTCTGGATGCCGTGGAAGGAAGGCGTTAGAGTTTGGGACCGTCTCATGACCGCGGGCCGAATATTTGATATTCACGCTGCCGGCATGCTGGCGCTCGATGTCGTTCGGATTGAAGCCGGACTTCTTCTCATCGATATCGATTTCAACAGCAGTAAGAAGGCGATGACCGAAGCCCAAAAATACTCGCCATTCGAGCTCGGCCTCGGACGCCTGGTCCATCTCGACAAGTCCCGCTTCGTCGGCCAGGATGCTCTGATACGGGAACAGAAAGAGGGACACAGCCGGGAGATCGCCGGAATCGAAGTGGACTGGCCCAGTGTTGAACGGCTCTATGACGAACTTGGTCTGCCGGCCTCGATACCCGCTGTTGCTTCGCGGGTCGCGGTACCGATGTACAAGAATGGTATTCAGATCGGTAAAGCAACCTCGACGACGTGGTCTCCCACTCTGAAGAAACTGATCGCCCTAGCAACGTTGAAGCGGGACTACGCCAAGCCCGGAACCATCGTGGAAATGGAAATCACCGTTGAAGCCGTGCGTCATCGCGTTCCAGCCACCGTTGTAAAGACTCCGTTTTTCAATCCCAAGCGAAAGACAGGCATGAATTCGGGGTCAGACGGGTGAATTCCCTATTTATGACAAATCATGTTCACCTCGTCGTGGTTCCAATGCACCAACACAGTATCTCTAAGACGTTGCACGATGCACACACGGAGTACTCCACATATTTCAATGCGAAGTACGGTTTCGTAGGACATGTTTGGCAGGGCCGCGCCGACATTTCTCTCATGGACGAAACCTATATGTGGAATGCCGTGCGTTACGTGGAACGGAATCCAGTTCGGGCCGGGATTGTGCAACGCGCTGAAGACTATCCCTGGTCCAGCGCCGTCGCGCACTGCCAGTTTAGAGACGATAACCTTCTTTCGGATGATTTTCCGCCGCCCGGAGCCATCAAAAATTGGGCCGAATGGTTAAGGATCGATCATTCCGAGGAGGATAAAAGAACAATTCGCGCGCATCTCTCTACCGGCAGACCCTGGTGCACTCCTGAGGTGCTTGAAAAACTGGAAGAACTAACGAGACGCAGGCTTAGGCCCCGACAACCAGGTCGCCGCAAGAAAATTCGGGCTGAGACAGAGTGAATTCCCTATTTCCATTGACCACTTCCTTTCTCGGAAATAGGGAATTCACCCGTCTGACCCCGAATTTCTCCTGCCAATCCAGTAGATGACGGCGCCAATACCTACCATGAGCCCGCTCGAACCGAGCAGTTTCACGACCGCAAAGAACTTGTTGGGTTCCTCGGCTGGAGGGACGCAGGCCAGAACACTCGAAATGATTGTGGTAATCAACCCAAGGATGGCGAGCAGAAACGCAACCGGTTTTCCGCCGGGAATGCGCATCACGTCAGGCCCGGCGGGCTCTCCTTGCAAGCGGATCACAGAAGAGAACATGTACAAGAACGGCAGAAAGTAAGAGATCACGCCCATGCCGACAAGAAAATCGTAAGCGCCTCGCACCGACGTTCCGGCTTGGCCCAAAAAGATGAAGATTCCCGCAAGCGCTGCCTGAACTGCCATTGCCACATACGGCGTATTCCACCTGGGATGCACGCGCCCGAATGCCGCCGGTAAAAATTTGTCGACACCGGCGACGAACGGCAACCGCGCAGAGGCCGCAAAATATGCGCTGACAGCGCCGACGCTGCTCAGGGTCACCAGAAGCGCGACCCAAGGTGCAACTCCCTCCAATCCTATCCGGCTGCCTACCCTGCTGATCGCCTGCATGAAACCCTGCAGGCCCGTGACGTCTTCCGCCGGCAAAGCGATGAGTACGCTGGTGGTCGCCGCCAAATAAATAAAAGTGATGATCACTCCGGCCACCAGAAGCGCACGTGGGATGTTACGGCGGGCATTTCGAATCTCGCTGCCCATTGTCGATGCGGCTTCCACGCCTCCAAACGCGAATGCGACGGTGGACCAGAAAAAGACATTTTTCAAATCCAGTGCTGGAAGGACCGTCGATCGTTCAATGACCGTCGCCGAACCGAATCGCGACCACGCCACCGAACCCATGACGATGAGCATCGTGGCCGGCACCCAGGTTCCGATCGCGCCGAGATTGTGAAGCCACTTTCCGATATCCAAACCAACAAGATTCAACACGAATCCAAGCGCAAGGCCGAGGATAGCCGTCGCGATGAAATACAGATTGTTATTGGAAAGGTGCTGCCATCGGTCACCTCCGATGAATAAGGCGTTGCCGGCCGCAAAATACAAGACGCCGGGGTAGTACGGCAGATTGGCTGTCCAGTACATCCAGCCTGTCATGAAACCTGCGAACTCTCCGAAGGCTTTCTTGCTCCACACATAAATGCCTCCCTCTTCTGGATATCGCGATGAGAGTTCCAGTACACAAAAGGTCAGGGGAACGAAATACGTGACACAGCCGACGATCCAGATGACGATTGAGCTGGGCCCGGCTGCAGCCGCTGTGGCAATCCATCGAAGGCTCAGGGCGGTGACCAGATAGAACAAAACGAGGTCGCCCAGACCCATCGCTTTTCGAAGATGCGCATCGTCCATAGCGCCGTAATTGTAGCCTCGTTAAAATTCTTTTTATGGATGAATTCATGAAAGCGGCGATCGAGGAGGCAGAGACTGGAGTGCGTGAAGGCGGGATTCCAATCGGCTCAGTGCTCGTTCATCGCACGCGCATCATCGGGCGTGGGCATAACCGGCGGATTCAGAAGAACAGCGTGATCCTGCACGGAGAGATGGATGCGCTCGAAAATGCCGGCAGGCAGCCGGCTTCAGTTTATCGGGAGTGCGTGATCTATACAACGCTTTCGCCGTGTGCCATGTGCTCCGGCGCCATACTTCTCTATGGAATTCCAAAGCTGGTGATTGGAGAGAATCAAGCGTTTCGCGGTGAGGAAGATCTTCTCCGGTCGCACGGAGTCTTGGTCGAAGTCGTTCAGGACCCGGCCTGCATTCGAATGATGAGCAATTTTATCCGTGCAAATCCAAAGCTCTGGAACGAAGACATCGGCGAGATCTAATTCGCGGAATAAGCCATACCCTGGCGTAGAGTTTGTTCGCTCACAAGAAAGCGCAACCGGAGTTTTCCTTCATCCGTGTCGCTGTCGAGGACGGCGTCGAATTGCTGGCCGCTGAATCCGCCCACAACTTTCCACTCATAATTGGTATACAAGATACCTTCGAATCCATTACCCGAGACTTCCGTACGTTCTTCACCATTGAGATAGAGTAATGTCGCCTTGGCGACGAGGTCCAACTTGTCTTCGTTGCTGATGAGGGAATTTCCCATGAGAAACGTGAATCCCCAACGGATGCCGGTCATCGACCACCATTGTACCGGATTTCCTCGAGGAATAGCCCTGACGCGGGAGCCGTCCAGGCGGCGACATCGAATTTTTCATCACAGCGCCCATCGAGCAACTGCCGGAACTTCTCGGTCGTGATTTCGTGTTTTCCCACTTTCACCAAGGTTCCGACGATTCGGCGGACCATCCGCCAAAGGAAGTGCGATCCCGCAATCCGGAATTGAATGATGTCTTCTTCCGTTTCGAGAGTGGCACCTTCGATCTCGACGATCGTGGACTCGCCCGGGCGCGAGGGGTCCGAAGCGCGGAAGCAAATAAAATCACGCCGGCCGGCAAGCATCGCCGCCGCTTTGGACATTTGCTCGGTATCCAGCTCGTCTTTGACCCACCATACGTGTCGCTTGATGAATGCCTGCTTTCGCCGGGAAATTTGATACAGGTAGACGCGCGCTAGAGCATCGTGGCGAGCGTGGAAATTTCGAGGCGCGCGCTTGATGTCGAGAATCGCAATGTCGGCCGGCAACAGATCATTGAAACGGCGTTTGATCAGGTGCGGTGTCTGCCCCGCCCCGGAATCCACTTTCATGTGCATGACCTGTCCCAGCGCGTGCACTCCGGCATCGGTTCGTCCTGCGCCCTGCATATCGATGTCGCCCGCAAATATCTGCTCTGCCGCCTTTTGAATCTCGCCCATGATCGTGCGGGCATTCTTCTGCGCTTGCCAGCCGCTGTAGCGAGTGCCGTCGTATTCCAAGGTGATCTTGAAAGTCGTCATGATGTGAGCGTCTTAAACGTGTTATAAAAACCCATTCCTATTATGCAAGCAACAACCGAAATGGATGTATCCGCCCCCGCCGAGCACACCCGTCATTTTGTTCTTTTATTTGCTCCGACGATTTTCCTGAGCGCCTTCCTTTTATTTTGCAGCGAGCCGATGGTTGGAAAAATGATGTTGCCGCTTCTGGGCGGAGCCGCTTCGGTATGGATCACCTGCCTGTTGTTTTTTCAATTGATGCTCCTGGCTGGGTACGGTTATGCACACGCGCTGGAACGGTATTTGAAGGTCCGCGCGCAAATGCTCGCACATTTGGGCTTAATGATTGTCGCGCTGCTTTTTCTTCCGATGCATTTTGAAGGAACGCCCGATGCGGCTGCCTCCAGCCATCCGGCGTTGTGGTTGCTTGGCCATCTCATCCGATCAGTGGGAATACCTTTCGGTGTGGTATCGACGACGGCGCCTCTCTTGCAGAATTGGTTGTCGAAAACCAGGACGGCGTCAGGCCGAGATCCGTATTTCCTCTATGCCGTCAGTAACGCGGGGAGCTTGCTTGCATTGCTGGCGTATCCACTATTCATTGAGCCCCGGGTTGGTGTGAGGCTGCAGAGCGAGTCCTGGTTTGCGGCGTACGCGATTCTCCTACTGTTGATATTTGCCGGCGCAATGATCGTCTGGAGACACGTAACGGAAACCATTTCGGAGCACACCGAACCGGCAACAACCCTCTCTTATAAACAAAGGTTCTACTGGTTGGCGGCAGCATTCGTTCCCTCCGCTTTGATGCTGGCGGCGACCAATCATGTGCTTCTGAATCTCGCATCCGTCCCATTCCTGTGGGTCATACCGCTTGCGACTTATCTGATCACCTTCATGATCGCTTTCGCGCGAAGGTTTCGGCTGTCGCCGATGACTCTTTCGCGCATTGTCCCGGTGATCTTGCTCGTACTGTTTCCCTTTATCGCTGCAAGCAAGCCGGTTTCGGCCGACCGACTCTGGTACACCTTGGGATCGCACATGCTCGTGCTGCTTGCGGGAGCCTTGCTTTGCCATACGGCTCTAGCATCGCGGCGGCCCGACACGCGCCACTTGACCGAGTTCTACTTCTGGGTCGCCTTCGGCGGCGCGCTCGGGGGAATTTTCACGGCGATCATCGCCCCACTTGTCTTCAGCACCGTTCTGGAGTATCCGCTGCTCGTTGCGATGATCGCATTCTTTCGCGAAACGCGGGATCCCGAACAAAGAATCAAATCGCTGGATTTTTTATTTCCGGTTCTTCTGGGCCTGCTCGTCGCCGCGGCCTGGTATGGCTTGAACTGGGCCATGGTCGATATCACCGAAGACTGGAAAACAGCACTGGCAATCGACGCCGCCATCATTCTAGTGGCTTACTTGTTTCGAAAACGGCGCATCCGGTTCGCGCTTGCAATGGTTGTCTTGATCTTCGGCTATCGTCTTGCGCTTCCGACCTTCCTCGACGCCGATTATCAACTGCTGTACGCCGCGCGCGATTTTTTTGGTCTCAAGCGAGTCGTGTTCGAGCCGGAGTCCAACATGCGGAAGCTGCTGCATGGGGACACCCTTCACGGTCTGGAGAGCCAGGATCCCACGCTGAACGGCCAGCCGATCTCCTACTATCACGAAACCGGACCCGTCGGCGATGTTATGAAGATGATTAACGACAGGCCGAATCAGCATATCGGCGTCGTGGGGCTTGGCACCGGCTCGATGGCTGGATGGGTGCGGCCGAATCGGCACATCACTTTCTTCGATATTGACCCCCAGATTCAGGACATCGCGCTGCATTTCTTCACGTTCCTCCGCCGCTGCGGCAAGAATTGTGATGTCATTATCGGTGACGGCCGTCTTGCCATCGAAAAGGCTCCCGATGGCGAGTTCGATGTCCTGATGCTCGATGCCTTCGCTTCGGACTCTATCCCCGCTCACCTTGTTTCGCGCGAAGCAGTCCAAATCTATCTGAAAAAACTAAAACCGAACGGGTTGATTCTGTTCCACGTTTCAAACCGCTACATGAGAGTCGAAAGTCTTGTTTCCGCTCTGATCCTGGATGCTTCGCTCGAAGGACTCGTCCGTTACGACGACGATGAAGAACCCACCGGAAAGACCAGCTCCGATTACGTCGTTGCTGCCCGCGATGCTGAAGATCTGGAAGTACTGGAACAAAGCAACGGTTGGACGCCTGTTGAAAAACCCGCCAACATCCAACCCTGGACCGACGATTATTCCAACATGCTGAATATCGTCCGCTGGCAGTAACCGAGCGAAAGCATTCCCCTCCTCGCAGAGGAGGGGTGGCGCGACAGCTTAATAGAAGCTGGCACGTTAATAGAAGCTGGCACGCCGGGCGCGAAGCGCGAGCCCGCGCGAAGCGCAAGCGCGATAGCGCGCAGCCTCAAGCAATAAGGCGAAGCCTCAATTAGTGGTCAGTTCGGTCGAAACGTTTCGCCGGTCTGACCACCCCGTCTGCGTCGCTCCGGTGGCTTCGCGGCATTTTTCTTAGGGGCGCAGCCTCCCCTCCTCTGCGAGGAGGGGAATTCGTCGCTTTACGCCGCGTTTTGTTTCAAGGGACGGACGAGAAGCGTTAGTACAAATCCAATGGCAAGCAGCGCTGCCAGCACTTGTAACGGTGTATCGTAGACGTGGATCTTGCTCGCTCCGGCGCTCAATCCGGCCTTCGCCCGATTTGACAGTTCAGTGATGATGACGGGACCTACGACGGCAGCGGCGCTCCACGAAGTCAGGAGCGCTCCGTGAATCGCTCCGACATTCTCGGGTCCGAAGATGTCCGCTAAAAATGCCGGAATCGTGGCGAAGCCGCCGCCATACATCGTAAATACGACGAAAAGACTTGCCAGAAACAAAGGCCAATTACCGTTCGCAGCCAACACCGGGATCAGCAGGAAGAGAAAAAACTGCACCACGAAGAACGTCGTGTAGGTGTGGCGGCGGCCGATGTAGTCCGAACCGGAAGCCCAGATAAAGCGTCCACCCGCGTTAAAAATACTAATGAGGGAAACGATCACGCCAGCTTCTAAGGGTGTTTTCTGGAATAAGTCCTGCATCATCGGGGAGGCTTGCGCGAGAATCCCGATTCCTGCGGTCACATTGATAAACAGAATGCCCCATAACAAATAGAACTGCACCGTCCGGACGGCTTGGTTCCGATTGACACTTCGGTCGGTGATCATCCGCTGTGTCTTTGTTGAAGGAATCCAACCGGCAGGTTTCCATCCCTCCGGAGGGCGGCGAAGGATGCGCGCGCCGATCATCATCACGACGAAGTAGGTTCCGCCGAGCGCGTTCATCGTGGTAGCCACACCGAATTGATTCATGAAAAAAACGTTCAGGTAGCCGGCCAGGAAGGCCCCTCCACCGAAGCCCATAATCGCCATGCCCGTCGCCATACCGCGGCGGTCGGGAAACCACTTCACGAGCGTGCTGACCGGGGAAATATAGCCAAGTCCGCAGCCGATACCGCCGATGACTCCCATGCCCAGAAACACCAAAATCGATTGTTTGATCGCCAGTCCGACGCCACCGATGATCAGACCGCTTCCGAAGAATGCGGCCGCAGCCGTGGCTGCAACACGCGGACCACGCCTTTCGACCCACGGACCACCGAAAGCTGCGCTCAGTCCGAGTAGAACGAGCGCTGTCGTGAAGGTCGTGTATGGAGGACTGAACCACCACGGCTCGTTTGGAAATAGCGCTTGAATGGGTCGATTGAACGTGCTCCACGCGTAAACCGACCCGATACAGATATGCACCGAAACCGCCCCAACCGGAATAAACCACCGATTAAATGCGTGACTCGCTTTTCCGATCTCAGGCGACGAGGCGCGAACCGTAGTGCCGGCGTGTCGTTGGCCCAGAGCTTCTTTCATCGGCCTCCTTGGACGTGCGGCCAATATACCATTACACAATCCACAGCCGTACAGACGCTTATCGGTGGCATCATTATGGTGCCGGAACCATCGATCATCCGACAAAGCGCGCTATCAAGTTGGCATTTGACCCCAACGACTGCTGAAAGAAATTCGGGGTCAGACGGGTGAATTCCCTATTCTCGGAGCGGAAAAATAGGGAATTCACCCGTCTGACCCCGAATTCTTTATGGTATGCTCGCGCCCACCGGGGGAAATAATGCAAGTCTTACATAAGCGTGCGGTAATAGTTTTGGGCGCATTGATCTTGATGACGATTTCCGCCGGCGCTCAAAGCGAGGAAAAATTTAAAATAAGGATCGCTCCGGTGCCTCTTGATGGCAGCATGCGAACAACTGTGGCGGGCTCAGGTTCAGCCATGGCGACGTTATCGGGTAACAAGCTGACGATCACGGGGACCTTCGAGGGCATGCCGAGTGCTGCTACGACCGCCAGGATTCACCACGGCCTCGCAACCGGTGTCCGCGGATCTCCGTTTCTGGACTTAACCGTGACCAAAGCGCCCAAGGGAACCGTGTCGGGGTCGTTTGAGTTAACGCCGGAACAACTCCAATACCTAAAGCAGGGCAAGCTCTATATTCAGATTCAAAGCGAAAAAGCTCCGGACGGCACTCTTTGGGGTTGGATCCTCAAGTAGGGAGGAACGATGCTTAAGAAATATTTCATCCTAACGGTCCTCGTTGTCATTGCCTCGAGCATCATCATCGCAGCTCAGCAACGCGGCGGTGGCGCGGCAGCCGCCGTATATACAGCTCAGCAAGCGGCCTCCGGCCGCGGCGTTTATCAGACGAATTGTGCCATTTGCCATCAGCAGGATCTCAGCGGCTCGGGTGATGCGCCGACGTTGCGCGGGTCCGAATTCGTTTCGAATTGGGGGCCGCGCACGACGCGTGAATTATTGTCCTTCTTGCAACTCACGATGCCTCCTGCGCGGCAGGGGACTCTGAGTCAAGAGGACTATCTGAACACCGTCGCGTTTGTTCTTCAATCCAATGGCGCCCGTCCCGGAACACAGGCCCTGACGGCGAATACCGATATTGCGATCAACTCCATCGCCACCGGCCAGCCGCAGACTGCAGCAGTGCAGGCCGCAACGCCCCAGGCGGATCCCGATGGCGACGGTGGACAGCGAGGAGGACAACGCGGCGGCCGTGGCGGCGCGCCTCGCCAGGCGCGTGGGGTTACGGTCGCCGGCGAGGTGAAGAACTATGTCCGTGTCACCGATACCATGCTGCGCAATCCGAGTCCTAACGACTGGCTCATGATTCGTCGTGATTATCACGCTTCGAATTACAGTGCTCTCACCCAGATCACCCGCGACAATGTGAAGGACTTGCGGCTCGAATGGGTCTGGTCGATGGCTGAAGGCGCGAGAACCCAGGCCGCCCCGATCGTTCACAACGGAGTGATGTATCTCAACAACGCAGGTAACACACTCCAGGCGCTTGATGCGCGCAACGGCGAATTGATCTGGGAAAACAACTACGGCACGAATGTCACAGGCGACGCCATGCGCGGCATCAGCATTTACGAAGACAAGATCATTCTGGCAACATCCGACGCCCACTTGGTCGCGATCGATGCCCAAAATGGGAAAAAGGTTTGGGAAACCATCATCGGTGACCGCACCAAAGGCAATTACGGCACATCGAGCGGACCCATTGTGGCCAAAGGTAAAGTCATCCAGGGCCTCGGCAACTGCTCCACGTACCGTGAAGAAAAATGCTTCATCAGCGCTTATGACGTCGCTACTGGCAAAGAACTTTGGCGGGTGAACACCATCGCGCGCGAAGGCGAACCCGGAGGAAACACCTGGGGCAAGCTGCCGAACCTATTCCGCGCCGGCGCGGAAAGCTGGATCACCGGCAGCTATGATCCGGATCTGAATCTCACGTTCTGGGGAACGGCCCAGGCAAAACCATGGATGCCGACCAGCCGCGGGATGTCCATCAATGACGACGCGCTATTCAGCAGTTCGACTTTGGCCATCAATGTGGATACCGGAAAGATGGCGTGGTACTACCAGCACGCTCCCGCCGAATCGCTCGATCTGGATATCGTATTTGAGCGCGTGCTGGTGGACGACGCAGGGCAGAGTTTGCTCTTCACGGTCGGCAAAGACGGAATTCTGTGGAAGCTCGACCGTAAGACTGGCAAATATCTGGGCCACAAGGAAACCGTCTTTCAAAACGTCTGGGATAAGTTCGATCCTCTAAGCGGCCGCCCGCATTACCGGCAGGACATCCTTGAGCAGGAACTCGGCCAGTGGATCCAAGGTTGTCCGAGCACCGCCGGCGGCCACAATTGGCCGGCCATGAGCCATCACATCCCAACAGGCCGACTTATTATTCCGCTCGTCCAGTCTTGCCTGGAAATGAGTGGACAACGGATCGAGCAGAAGGAAGGCGGCGGCAGCGGTGGCGGAGCAGCCCGGCACTTCTATGAGATGCCGGGGACCGACGGAAAGATTGGAAAACTCGCAGCGTACGACGTGAAAACGATGAAGGAACTGTGGTCGCTCGAACAGCGGGCTTCGTTCCTCACTGCTGTCGTGTCAACGGCCGGTGGTGTGGCATTTGCGGGAAGTCTGGATCGTCATTTCAAAGCTGTCGATGTGAACAACGGCAAGGTGCTTTTCGATACGCGACTGGGAACCTCAGTTCAAGGCTTCCCGATCACTTACAGCGTCGATGGCAAGCAGTACGTTGCGGTGCCGACAGGCAACGGCGGCGGCAGCCCACGAAACGTACCTGCAACAATTTCCCCGGAAATTCACTCTCCGGCTACCGGTAACGCGATCTACGTTTTCGCGCTGCCGGATAGGAAGTGATGCGGCAACTCCCCTCCTAAGTTAGGAGGGGCGCCCGAGCGCCAGCGAGGGCGGGGTGGTTCCCTTAGGTCCTAGTAAACCATGGGAACCACCCCGCTTGCTCGGACTTCTTTTGAGGCTTCGCCCTATCCGGCTCGTGCTTCGCGTTTTGAGGCTTCGCCCTATCCGGCTCGCGCTTCGCGTTTTGAGGCTTTGCCCTACCCGGCTCGCGCTTCGCGGTCCTCGCAGGCACCCCTCCTAACTTAGGAGGGGTGTTGCCGCACTCCAATTCATTCACAGCGTTCATGCGATGTGTGCCCCTGTTGTTTCGACATAAACCGCATACAGTGATTCGCTGGCGGTCATGAAGAGCCGGTTACGCCTGGCGCCGCCGAAGCAGACATTGGCGCAGGTTTCCGGAAGGCGAATCAGTCCTATGCGGTCACCGTTTGGCGTAATGACTTGAACGCCGGGACGGGCACCCGCCCAAATGTTGCCGTCCACGTCACAGCGAATACCATCCGCGAAGGATGGCTGGCCCGTCCCGGGAATGTCGAGTTGCACAAAACGCTTTCCATTGCGGATCGACTTTCCATCCGTATCCCACACGCGGATTTCACGAGGTGCACCAGTGTCAGCCACGTAGACTCTCTTATAGTCCGGTGAAAAGCAGATTCCGTTGGGGCCACCCAGTTCATCGGTCATCTTTTCGATTTTCCCCGTTTTGCCATCCACACGGTAGACTGCCATCGGCAATTCAGAGTCGGCCTTAAAGCCTTCGTAGTTTCCTCGAATGCCGTAAATCGGGTCGGTGAACCAAATCCCTCCATCGGGATGAACTGCAAGATCGTTGGGCGAATTCAGCCGTTTTCCTTCGAATTTATCCGCGATAACAGTAATGGTTCCATTCGCCTCGTAGCGAGCCACGCGTCGCCCTCCGTGCTCGCAAGAAAGCTGCCGGCCCTCGTAATCGAACGTATTGCCATTGCTAAAGCCGGAGGGATTTCGGAATACCGTAACGCGTCCATCATCTTCGATCCATCGCATCTGAACGTTATTCGGGATATCACTCCATACCAGATACCGGCCGACACCATTCCAGGCGGGCCCTTCCGCCCAGAACGTGCCGAAATGAAGACGGCGAATGACTGTATTACCCACGATATATCGCCGGAATCGATCATCGAGCGGGACGATATCCGGATCCGGATATTGAATCGGATCCAGCCTCGAGTAATCCCGTGGCGATGACGTTGAAGAAACCGACGGCTGTTGGGCCGAGGGCTGTTGGGCCGACTGCTGTTGCCCGCGCGCCTGAGCGAATGCGGATGCTGCCGTTGCGCCGCCGATTGCGGCTGCAAGGAACGTACGGCGGTCGCAAACTTTGTGCTTACTCATATGTTCCCCTTTCAGTCGCGGCATGGCTACCGCAGATTCCATACTCCTTCAACTTATCCAGCACGATCGGTTCGACAGCGGACGCGCTGCGCGCGTCGCGTGTCGGGCCGTGTATAACGTCACGAGTCACGCCATGAAAATGCCGCACAGACCAATACGGAATGTCGGGTCCGACATCGCCGAACAGAAATCCTCTTTGCGTCAGCACTTGATGGATCTGCGCTCCCGTATCAAAAAAGACATACGACGGTTTGTGGCCCTCGTATTCGCAGCGAAAGGAATCCAATGAGCGCAGCCGTATTTGTCGAAGTCCGGGAATCCGAAAGCGATGCCACAACAAACGACCAATCGCGGGAATTTGCGGAAAGTCGTTCAGCACCAAGCGGTGCATGAATGAAGCACCCGCAGCCAAGGTCTCTCGAATGGGTCCTACTCGAAGCAGCGCGAAAGGAATCCACGGCCTCGTCATGTAGAAAGCGATACCGGATTCGGCGCGTTGATCGGTTCCATAATGTGTTTTCAACCACTCGCCGCGCTGCAAGTAGCCGGCACCATACACACGCTCGTCCTCGAGCTGCACTCGCATGAATTCAAACATTTCTTTATTGAGGATTTCGATATCCGAGTCGATAAGAAGAATGCTATCGGCCTCTACGGTCTGGAAAATCCAGTCGAGTACCGCTCCGTGAGGACGTCGTGGAGCAGTGATCAGACGGAACGGATGCTTGCGTTGTAGGGAACAGAACCAGTTGAAGCTTCCATCCTGCGATTCGCAGTCAATAAGCAAAACCGGAAGGTTAATGTGACGAACGGCACTTAAAAGCGCGAGGCTGCTGACGTATTTGGTTTCGACATTGATGATCACCGCCAATGTCACAGGTTTTATTCAGCCGCGGCCGACGAAGGGCATCTTCGTAGCCATGACCGTCATGAACTGCACATTGGCGTCGACAGGAAGGTTCGCCATATAGAGGATCGCATCGCAAACGTGTTTCAAATCCAGACGAGGTTCGGGCATAATCGTGCCGTTCGCCTGGACGATTCCGGCAGCCATACGCTCCGTCATCTCCGTTGCCGCGTTTCCGATATCAATTTGCCCGCAAGCGATATTGTATTTGCGGCCGTCGAGCGAAATACATTTTGTCAGGCCTGTGACAGCATGCTTCGTCGCGGTATAAGGTGCTGAGTTCGGCCGCGGCGCCTGAGCCGAGATCGAACCGTTATTGATGATCCGGCCGCCCCGGGGATCCTGCGCCTTCATGATTTTGATCGCTTCCTGCGCGCACAGAAACACGCCCGTGAGGTTGACGTCCACTGCTGCTGCCCACTGCTCAAACGTGAGGTCTTCCATCGGAACCGGCGGGGCACCGGTGCCTGCGTTGTTGAATAGTAGATCCAAGCGCCCGAATACTTCTTGGATTTTGCCGAAAAGCGCTCGGACCGGCTGTGGCTTACTCACATCCGTCGGTACAACAAGCATCCGGCCGTCGGAATGCTTTCTGAGCCCTGCGGTCTTTTCCAATTCGTGGACACGCCGCCCTGCCAATACAACCGCCCATCCATTTTCGTGCAAAGCCAGACTGACCGCCCGGCCGATACCGCTGCCGGCGCCTGTCACGACTGCGATTTTTTCTGCCGGCATTGTTTATTGTCCTGTTTTCTGATCAGCCTGGAACGGGCGCCCCTTGGTTCGAAGTCGTGCTTCAAGACGCGCCGTGCAATCGCAATTGTACTAAACTCCCGTAGACGACGAGCGGACTATGACGTAGATCACGCACGGCACCATGCTGCCGTTCGGGCCTGGGAGTTCAGTTCTGTTTAGAAACTGGGCTCCTATTTTTTCGAGGGCCTTTCGCGAGCGGAAATTATTTTCTCCGACTTGGAAAATGACACGATCGACAAACCGGAAGGCATGATCGAGCATGAGGGACTTCAATTCGCCGTTGTATGCTCCGCCCCAAAATGCTCGCTCGACGAACGTAAACCCGACCATCACCTCACGCTGCTCGGCGCTGTATTCGTAATAACGGGAGCTTCCAATGATCCTTCCCGACTTTCGTTCGATGATCGCAAAAGCACCCTTGGATTCCATCGCGCTATCAAAGAACTGCTGAAAGACGTCGCGCTTGTAGCGCTCCCGGTCTGGATGCTGCTCCCAGATGAGCGGATCGCTCGCGGCTTCGAACAGAGCCGCGAAATCGGCGGGATGAAGAGGACGCAGCTCGATTAAGTTGCCGGTCAGCACGGGCTGCCGATCGAATTCGATATCCGGCTTCACTCCAGAACCTTGAATAAGCGTTGGTCCATAGGGCTACCGAGGACAGGATTGACGGTATCGCGAAATTGCCGCGTATGCGCTGCCGCGTTATGCGCATCGAACGCCTTCTGGTTTTGCCAGGTCTCGACGATTGTGAAATGGTTTGGACGCGTCGAACCCTGCAAGACATCAAGGCGAACATTGCCCTCATCCTTTCGGCTGTCTTCCACCATTTTTTTGAGCAGAGCCGGAGCATCGAGGTCGCGTCCACCAATGTCCACGTGCGTCAAAACAACAATCGCCCGATCGTTCACCGCCGGCGCCGGACCAATCGCCAGAGTCCTGTATGACCGCTGATCGTAGGGACCCACCCGGATCGCATCGAGTTTCGTCAGCATCTGCTTTGTGTGCATCGCCATTCCATGCGCATCGAAAGCTTTTTGATCAGCCCACTTTTCTACCAGCGCAAAGTGTGCCGGCCAGCCAATTTGCTCGAACAGTTCGAGGCTGACGAAACCTTCATCCTTCCTGCTCGCATCGCGGTATTGCTTGAGCGCCGCAACCCCCGCCGCTCTCGACCCGGGCATCACTTCAACATACGACACCGCGAAGAACGCGGGATCCGTCGTCAACACTCCACGGTTTTGCGCCGCGACTTTTGAAGAAAGGAGGGTGATGGTTAATAAGAAATAGACGACGTATCGATTTCGCATTGTGCCTCACTTGATGCGTACGCGCTACTTTAGTTCTTTCGGCGTTATCTTAAGCCGAAATGCCGTGGAGAACAATTCTGCAGTTGACGGGGATAGAAGCGGGCGTGGTTGAGGGCTCTGATTGTCGGCGATTTCGGCGATAACGCGACTACTCGTGCCGAGCCATAGCGGAATCGCGCAAAGTATCCCGCATACTCACCGATACGATGAGCGAGATCGCTATGACGCCGCTGAGGTAATAGTAGAACCAGCTTTCATGGCCGATGGATTTGAACCAGAGCGCGATGGATTCGGCGGGGCCGCCAAAAATTGACACCGTCACGGCGTACGGCAAGCCGACACCGGTAGCGCGTACCAGCGTGGGGAACAGTTCGGCTTTAACAACCGCGTTAATGGATGTGTAACCCGCCACGATCGCCCACGCAGCTGCGATCAAAAGGAAAGCCGTCCCGGCACTCTTCGTTGATTGCAACGCGTTAAGAAGGGGGATTGTGAACAAAGTGCCCATCGCACCGAACCAAATGAGCAGCCACCGACGGCCAATTCTGTCGGAAACCGCACCGTAGATCGGCTGCAGGCACAGAGCGAAAACTAGTGACGCTCCGCTGACGAGCGTTGTCTGGTTGTCACTCATACCAACAGACAACTTCAGGAACTTTTGCATGTAGGTCGTGTAGGTATAGAAAGCGGTCGTACCTCCGGCAGTGAGTCCCACGACGATCATGACTTCGCGCGGATAGTCGAAAAGCTTGCGCAGGGAGCTTTCGCGACGCGGCTTCTTCGCCTCGATAAATGCATCCGTCTCGTGCAGGTTGCGGCGCATCATCAGTGCGGTGATGGCAAGTACGGCTCCGATGACGAACGGTATGCGCCAGCCCCACGCTCTCAACTGAGCAGGAGTGAGCAATAGCTGCTGCAGGACAAGCAGGACCAGAAGCGCGCACAGCTGCCCGCCGATCAATGTGACGTATTGAAAGCTGGAATAAAACCCGCGATGTTTCTGGTCCGCCATCTCGCTCAGGTATGTGGCGCTGGCTCCGTACTCACCACCAAGACTCAATCCCTGAATGACGCGTGCAAAACCAAGAAGCGCGGGCGCCGCCGCTCCGATGGAGGCATAGGTCGGTGTGACGGCGATCATCAACGACCCGAAACACATGAGCAGTACCGATAGCATGAGCGCATTTCGCCGCCCATAATGATCGGCGAGATGCCCGAAGAACCAGCCGCCGACCGGCCGCACGATGAAGCCGATCGCAAACAAAATGGCCGCATTCAATTGCTGTATGACGGGATTGTTGCCCGGAAAAAACGAAGCGGCGAAGTAGAGAGCAAATGCCGTATAGACGTAGAAGTCATACCATTCGACGAGATTGCCGACGGAACCAATGAAGATGGCTTTCAGCCTGCGCTGTACATCAGAAAAACGCAGGCGGTCGTCTTCTACGCGGATGGAAACCGTAGCCACGGGCAAAGAGATCAATTCGGACCGTTTGATTTCAGCAGCTCCGCAACTTTCGCAACCCCGGCTTTCGCGCACGCATCGTCCTGTTCTTGCGTCGAGCCGGAACTGCCTACGGCCCCAATGACGTCGTTGCCGATCTGAATCGGTACGCCGCCGCCAAGAGCGAGAATATCGGCGATGTCGCGTTGTGGGGCATATTTCGGATCCATGGTTCGCTTCTGAAATTCCAATGTGGTCGTCCGGAACATCCGCGCGGTGTAAGCCTTGCGCCGCGCCATTTCCACTTGTTGCGCGCTCCCGTTTTCGTCACGCATCATGACCAGTACCTGTCCGGCACGATCGACGACGGCGACCGCCGTGTTGTACCCCTTCGATTTGCATTCGGCAAGCGTGGCTTCAGCGATAATTTTCGCCATGTTCAACGATATGGTCCGTTGCGTGACAACTCCTTGCGCTCCCGCCCGCACCGGCAACATAGCCACGATCCCAACCAGAACAACTGCTCTTAGCGCGTAGTACATTGACCCTCCAATCTAGGAAATCATCACTTTTCGAGGATGCTGCGAATTATCTTCGAGGAATGACTTCTTGTTCTCCAGATCCTTTTCCGTCGGCTGCACTTTTCCGCTCACATCCGTTACACGGGAGACCAATGTGTGCTCACCAGGAGTGGCGCCGGTCCACATGTACGTGAACAGCTTCCAGGAGTATTTGCTGTGGGTAGCCGGATCCAGCGTCGCCGCCTGCCATGGTCCCTCGTCGATGCTGACCTCGATGGATTTGATCGGAGTGCCATCGTTCAGCACGACTCCGAGCACTTTGTAGCGGCTGCCGTCTCGCGTGACGCGCGCGATGAACGACTTCAGTTGCATATGCGTGACTGCGGTCTCGTTCCACCTCATTTCGCCATCGATCATCTCGCCTCGAACCGTGCGGTACCAACGCGCCTGATATTTGCCGAGATACTGTTCCTCCTGGGCATGGATCTGCGATAGCCACTTCACGTTCGATACGCCATACCAGCCCGGGACAATCAGCCGCAGGGGCGAGCCTTGAAAGCGCGTCAGCGCTTCCCCGCTCAACGCCCACGCCAGAAACGGATCCGAAGACAGCGCTTTTTCGCGCGGCAGGCTGCGGCCGAACTGGTAGTCGAAGTCGTATTTCTGCGTCCGAAACTCCACTTCCTCTTTGCCGTGGTCGGCACCGTAGAAGACAAACTCTCGCGCGTTAGACTTCACACCCGCGGAATCCAGAACATTCTTTAAAGGAATGCCGGTCCATTTTCCGTTGGAAGAGAGACCCTGCAGCGGACGGCGATTGCCCGAGCATTCGAAGCCTGCGATGAGTTCCGTAGTGTGCATTTTCTTAAGGTCGTCGAGCGACAATGACAACGGACGCTCGACCAACCCCGAAACCTTTAGGCGAAACGTCGCCGGATCGATTTCAGGATGGCCGTAATGCTGAGTCGTGAAGAACTTGTCTTTCGGCGTAAATGCTCCGTCGATCGTGCGGATGTCCAGATTCCGCCGGTCCGGTGCCGGTGTGAAATTCGCGTTTGCCGGAATATCCGTGAATGGCACGAGCGTCTCACCTTCAGCCAGCGCGGGCAGTGCCCATTCCGGCACGCCGAAAACACTAAGTCCTGCCAGCGCCAAACCTCCCTTCAGAATTTCCCGGCGCGTCTGATTCGCCATATTCGGTTCTCCTTTCTTATGAACGTCGATTCTTATCATGAACGGAGTTGTTCTGGCTATTCGAATCAAAAGCACCCCTCCTAAGTTAGGAGGGGTGCCGAGCGGAGCGAGGCGGGGTGGTTCCTCTTCGGAACTGTTTTGCTTCGGAACCACCCCGGCCCTTCGGGCCACCCCTCCTAACTTAGGAGGGGAGCTCATCTCCAGTCGTGTTTCGGGTACTTGCGCTGCAACTCCGATTTGATCCGTGGGTAATGTTCACGCCAAAAATTGGTGAGGTCCTGCGTGACTTGTACAGGACGCATACTGGGCGCCAGAATATGAATGCTCAGAGGCACGCGGGCCATGGCGATACGGGGTGTCTCGGTCACGCCGAACAGCTCCTGAATGCGCAGTGAAATATAAGGGAGTCCGTTCGCTTCGTATGTCACTTTTGGCGAGCGGCCATTGGATAGAGTGACGCGCTCCGGAGCGTACTCTTCAACCAACTCTCGTTGACCAGCCGACAGCCACGACTTTACGGCCGACTTGATATCACGGTCTTTAACATCTTTAAAACTGAATGAGCCGAGACAAAGCTGCTCGACGATGTGGCGCCTGTCATCGTCTCGAATCGGCGGCAGTTCGAATTCCGGGCACCGCTCCGACAACAGATTCAACCTCAATATCCATTGCTCGACGGCGTGATCCCAATTCGGTAATTGCAGCCGGCCGGCCAGAATCTCCTCCGCAAGCAGCCGCGCCGCGGCGTCGGCCGGCGGCGGTTCGATCCGTTTCGATTCGAGCACAATATCGCGGAAGAGCACGAGTTCCGCGGCCTGCACTCTTCTTACGGCAGCATCAAACGTCGTTCGCACCTCCGATCGTATATCGTTCGGAAACAGTTCTCGGAGCCAATCCGCTTCGATTGCCGTAGCGAGCGACAGGACGGTATTCATTTCTCCGGGCCGCCCGCCGATCTCATGAATTTCAGCCGTCACGAGAAGCGGGTAACCACGCACGACGCTTTCGCGCGCCAGCGTGCCTCGCCGGCCATGCACGAGGTCGCATCGCAGTGTTCCTTCGACCATCCTTGCGATGCGATCGCTGAAACCGATCACGATGCACTTTCGCAGTCCTTCATCATCGATGATTCCGCTCGACTTGGGCGGTTTCGCATCGAGACCTTCGCTCCGGGCGATATGCAAGAACTGGTCGTGCAGCGGCCCGACCTGCCGCGCCGTTACTCCGTGAATGCCGAACTTGCGCAGGACATCGATTCGAAATTCATTCTCCACCGCAAACCGCCACGCGCCGATCAGAATCCAAAAATCCGACGTATCTTGGGCGCCAAAGAGTTCATTGCGTGCCTCCAGAACGTCCTTTCCCGGATTGCGCACCAGCAAGTCGCGGCCTTGCGTCAAAGCCGCGATGAGGCACGCGTGATATACGCAGCCATATTCCTGTGCGGCCAGAAGCATGCGCGCGTACCTGGGATGGACCGGAAACGCAAGCATCCGGCGGCCGAGGTCCGTAATGCTGGACTGCTTCAGCGCTCCCAAATCCATCAACAAATGCTCGGCATGATCCAGAGCTTTCTCGGGCGGTGGCTCGAGCCATCGAAAATTTCGCAGGTCTTCTACACCGGCCGCCTTGAGCGTCAGTAGCACTTCGGAAAGATCCAGACGCTGAATCTCAGGGAGTTCCTGTAATGGCCGCTCGGCATGTTCGGACTTCGACCACAGCCGGAAGCACCTTCCGGGCGCGGTTCGCCCGGCGCGTCCGGCGCGTTGTTCGGCGCTCGACTGGCTGATCCGCTCGACGAAGAGAGTATTGATTCCCCGATGCGGGTCGTAGCGCGGGATCCGCGCCAGACCACTATCGATAACGACGCGGATTCCCTCAATGGTGATGGACGTCTCCGCGACATTCGTGGCAACAACAATCTTCGAGCGTTCGTATTGCGCGACCGCTTGATCTTGATCGCGCGGCGGCAATTCTCCATGCAGCGGAAGGAGAAGGTAACCCTTCGATTCGGGTTTCTGGCGGACTGCCTCGATCGTGCGATGGATTTCGTACGAACCCGGCATGAAGATGAGCACGTCGGGAGAACCATCACCGAGATGAACACTTTTGGTAAATGCGTCAGCGGCCAAATCCCAGACTGGTGGCGCATTGCTGCCCAACCGGCGCGGCAAGTAATCCACATCAACCGGAAACGTCCGCCCTTCCGAACTCACGACAACGCACGGTGCGAGATACTTTTCTAGCGCGCGGGTGTCCAGCGTCGCAGACATCACGATAAGAAGTAGATCCGGCCGTAGTTGTTCTTGAATATCGACGGCACGGGCCAATGTGATATCGCCATACAAATGGCGTTCATGAAATTCATCGAAGATGATCGCCCGAATGCCCCTGAACGTCGGGTCGTCGATTAACTGCCGGAGCAAAATCCCTTCGGTTTCAAACTTGATGCGTGTCGCGCTGCTCGTCAGATTCTCGAATCGGATTCGATAGCCGACCTCACGCCCCAGCTCGACGCCCAATTCCTTTGCCACCCGCGATGCAAGCAACCGGGCCGCAAGCCGGCGCGGCTGGAGAATCACAACCTGGCCACTTCCGAGCAGTCCGTGGTTGAGCAGCATTTGCGGCACCTGTGTCGACTTGCCGGACCCTGTCGGCGCTTGAAGAACCAGTCGTCTGGTAGATGCGAGACTGGCGATGATCTCATGTTCGACTTCGTAAATGGGGAGCCGGTCACGCATGGGTGTTATTCTCAATACTGTAGCGGCGCTCTATGAGCACCGGCAATCTCAACTGAAACACTGTCGGCGTCGGCTTTGCACAAAAAATACATCGTGGGCGCTCATAGAGCGCCCCTACAGTTGCGTACCCCAAGCTGTAGGGGCGGTCTATCACCGCCCAGGATTTTTTGTGCAAAGCCGTCGGCGTCATAGACCGCCGCTACAGAACTGGAACATCACATGAATAAAAAAGCCGTCGGAATTACCGAGCTCGTCTTGCGAGACGGAAATCAATCGCTATTGGCCACGCGCATGCGTATTGAAGACATTCTACCGATTTGCGAGAAGCCCGACCGCGTCGGCTACTGGTCAGCGGAAGTGTGGGGAGGCGCGACCTTCGATGCCTGCATCCGTTATCTCGGCGAAGACCCGTGGGAGCGGCTGCGTCTGATCCGCAAAGCGATGCCCAATACGCCTCTTCAGATGCTACTCCGCGGCCAGAACATCCTCGGGTACAGACACTACGCCGACGACGTCGTCGAGAGCTTTGTCGAACGCGCTGCCGCAAACGGTATCGACATTTTTCGCATATTCGACGGGTTGAACGACCTTCGAAACATCGAGTGTGCCGTACGCGCGACGCTCCGCGTCCACAAACATGCGCAAGGAAACAGCCCTTCCTCGCTATGAATTGCTCTCAGCATGTTTTGGATGCGCGCCTGCGGCCCGAACCTGTTGGGCAAGCACTTCGTACGGTTGAGCGCCGACGACTTTTGATCCGCCTGCGATAAAAGTGGGGACACCAGTGATGCCATAGCGGCGTGCCTTCTGCCAATCGGCATCGACGGCGTCTTTGAAAGTGCGGTTGTCCAGTACCGGCCGCGTTTCTTCCACAGGCAGCCCGAGCGACTGAGCGATCTCGAGAAGCACGTCCTTATTGGCGAGGTTGCGGCCTTCGACAAAATAAGCCTTGTACAGCGCGTCGTGGATCTTGTCGAAACCGGGTTTTGAATCCGCCCATTTTGCGAGTTCCTGCGCGAGGCGGCTATTGTACGTGTGCGTGCGCCGGTTATAAGGAAGATGTTCGATATCCATCAAACCTTTCATGCGCGCGTGCATGGCGTCGAGATCCAAGCCGCGGCCGGCGAACAGATCTTTCAACGAAAGACCTTCGGCCGGAGTGTCCGGATGGAGGGGAAAGTACACCCACTGAACCTCAATGGTGTAACCCCGCTTGAGCCGCTCAATACGCCCCGTACTGAGATAGCACCAGGGTCAAACGAAGTCCGTGAATACTTCCAACTTTACAGCTTCGGCCATAGTGTGCCTTAAACCCGCCGCGCGTTCTCGGCGGCGACAAGACGGATAAAGTCCGGCAACTCGTGAAGCGATACAATTCCTCCCGATGGCCCGTGATCCGCCAAGCGCATGGCTTCGTCTGGATCATTCATCATCAAGATCGAGTTCAAACGTAAATTGTTCGCCACTAGCAGACCATCTGACGTATCCGTGAGAAACATCGCGTGCTCAGCCTCGAGGCCAGCCATCGTAAGCGCTGTTCTCAATGGAACGGTTTTCACTTGTTCCGCACGGTCTCGACTCGATACGAACGTGAACAGCCGGGCCAGGGCGGATTTTTCAATGAACCGCGTCACGGCTGCCTTCGAAAGCGACGATGCCATTACAAGGTTGATGCCCATGTTCTGGAGTTCAGACAATGCCGGTGCTACGTCCTCATAGAGGCTCGCTGTTTCGACCGCTTGTAGCTCGAGAGCCTCAATCCGTGCTGTGTCGGATTCCGATAACCGCATCCCTGTTGTTTCCAGCAAATTGATCACATACCAGTACGTGCGGCTGGCGGACCTGCTCGCCTTGCTCGTTCGGCCGGACACCAGCGCAGCCATTTCATTGAATATCTCTGGCGAAAACTCTGCGAGACAACCGACGGGCTCGAACAAAATGCCATGAATAGTCTGCACTTAAACTCCCCTCCTAAGTTAGGAGGGGTGGCTGCGCGATCAAGAAAATACCGCGAAGCCACCTTTGATAGCGCAGACGGGGTGGTTCTCAAAAGGAACCACCCCGCCTCGCGCTTGAAATGCTCGTGCTCGGCACCCCTCCTAACTTAGGAGGGGAGCTAATCTGCTCAACGTCGCTTCAGGCCCGCCATAATCTTTTCTCTCGTGATGGGATGTTCCCGAATTCGGACGCCGCACGCGTTGTAAATGGCGTTCGCAATCGCGGCGGGGACGGAACCAATGCTGGTTTCACTGAAGCTCTTTACTCCGTAGAACCAGCGGGGCTCGAGACTATCGAGATAAAGTTGCGTCACCTTCGGAATGTCCATGATTGTCGGCAGCCGGTACGACAAATACCCGACGCTGTAATGACGCGTACCTGGAAATTCCCTATCCCACGGAATCGGATCGGTCGCCACCTGCGTACTTTCGACGAGCGATCCGACCATATCGGCTTCGGCGACAAGTGGATTGATCACGAGCCCAGTGTCGTGCGGATATACGGCACGGATGAATCGCCAATTGCCCGTCCACGTATCCACTTCTACTTCCACAAAGCAAGCGCCCACGCCCTTGTTCGCTGCTCCCCTTTCACCACCGGCAACTCCACGGCCGAATTGGCGAATAACACCACCGTTGTTGGCCTTTGCCAATGCAGCAAACGTTGTCGACTTTTTCGGATCGTCGCTCGAAAAGATCGTGCCGTCGCGAATCTGTAGCCTGGCAGCGTCCACTTTCAAGAAATTCGCGGCGCGCTCGAGAAGATCTTTCCGTAGCTTATCGGCCGCGCTGCAGGTGGCGGCGCCCTGTAGCGTAATCGTTCGCCCGCCGAACCATTCATCGCTGGATGGCGCGATATCGGTATCGCCCCAAATCAAACGGACGCGATCCCTGGTCGTAAATCCCAGCATCTCGGCAACAAGATGCGCAAGGGCAGTACAGTGATTCGATCCGCTATCGGGAAGAGCCACTTTCATTGTTACGTAGCCGTCGGCGCCCAATTCCAGTTCAGTACCGAAGACTGCTGCGCCTCTTGCGGATGCAAGCCGCTCGAAGGCGTTCTCGCCTTCGTGATAACCCATCAGGCCGCCGTGGTGTTGCGACATGCCGACGCCGAATCCTCGTTTGAATCTTCCTGAGGCGCCACCGGGAACGGCATTTCTCTTGTCCCAGCCGAACGCTTTGGCTCCCTCGTCTAATATTTCAACCGACGGCAGCGTTTCATATGGATGGCGCGTATCGCCCGGCTTGAGCCTTGTGACATGCATGAGCCGGAACTGGACGGGATCGATTCCGAGCGTCTCGGCCATTTCGTCCATCATGATTTCCCACGACCACTTCGTTTCCTGCTGGTAGTAGCTCCGGGAAGGTCCGGGCCGGTTCGTGTTCGTTCTGTACGCGCACCACAACGATCTCCAGTGCGGAACAGTGGACGTATACAAATCCATCTGGTTGGTCGCGCTTCCCGGATTCGAAGCATGCCCGCTCCCTTCCAGGTCGCCACAGCTCACGTAAACCTCGTGATCGATGGCGGTAATGCGTCCGTCCTTTTTCGCCCCTACTTTGAATTTCGTGATCGTCTCCGGTTTGATCAGAAGCTGCGCCAGCTCCTGGTCTTTAGGCAGCATGATCTTCGCCGGCCGGCCGGTGATCTTTGCAATGTGGGCGATCAATGGATAAAAGCGTTCTGCAGCCAGGCGGGCGGCTCCGAAGGTCGAACCGTTGTACTTATTGATGAATCGGATTTTCGCTGGATCCATCCCGAGAGCTGAAGCCAACGCCGATCGGACCGGATAGATGCCTTGGCCCATGCCCCAGAGCGTCAGCCTGTCGCCATCCCACTTGGCAACACTGCCGCTTGGCTGCATTGGAACGGAGACACCCCCGGAAAATCGATACGTGAACTCCTTAATGATGTCGGCTTCCGCAAAACCTTTCTCGAGATCGCCTTGCTCATCCGCCCAAGTTGCATTCGGATAGTTCTGTGGCGCGTTCGGAGGCCGAAGCAGATTCCCTTTACCGCCTCGAAGATCGGGTGCATTGGGCGCCATGGCGTCTTTGAGCGTCGAAGCAAATGGAAGCACCTCATACTCAACTTGGATGGCCCCGGCGGCATCTTGCGCGAGATTCTCACTTTCGGCGGCGACAATGGCAACAGGTTCACCTTGAAGATTCAGTTCTTCGCCCAGCGGCTCGGGAACGACGGCGGGCGAACCACCCCTGGAGCCGATTGGGATGTTGCTCTGCCGTTTGGGTGCATTCTTATACGTAAGGATATACGCAACACCCGGCATCTTTTCCGCGGCCGAGGTGTCGATGTTCTTGATCCTCGCATGCGGGTGCGGAGACGTTAGAAATGCCGCATATAACATATTCGGAAACCAGACCCGGCTGGCATATTGCGCCTTGCCGGTGAACCTGGGAACGGAGACTTCGGGCAGCGCCGGAATCGCCTTTCCGACTACATTGAGATTCTCAGGCGGATAACCTTGCCATTTTTTCGTAGGAGTTTTCTGCGGAAGCTCGATGACCTCGTCGCCCGGGAGGTGTCCCCCACTCGTGGAGTAATCCCGCACGATCGGTGTCTTGACGTGAATGATCGAATCCGGCTCCGGTTCAATCGCCCTTTTTTCGCCGCGCAGAACGGCGCCCGAGTCAATAACCGTTCGAATGATGTTCGGATATGCCGCGCATCGGCAAATGTGACCGGCGAGTGCGGCTTTCACCTCATCGACTGACGGATTGAGATTCTTGTCGAGAAGACCTTTTGCGGTCACAACCCATCCGGCTGTGCAAAAACCGCAATCTGCGGCAACGCGGGTGTGGCCGATGCGCTGCAGCGGATGGAGGTTCTTCTCGTCGCCCACTCCTTCGATGGTGAGAATCTTCTTCCCTGCTGCCTCAGTTGCCAATGTATGGCAGGAGTATAGAGGTACACCGTCAACCAGGACACTGCACGCGCCGCAACTGCCCCTGTTGCAGCTTCTGTTCGTTCCTGTCAGACCGAGCTTGACGGCGATCACTTCCCACAGGGTGGTTCGTACGTCATAGTCGGCGGCGTGAAGCTTTCCGTTGATCAGAAACGTTGATTTCTCATTGGTGATTGGCGCCGGAAGCGCCATCGGTGCCGGAGCAGCGGTGAGGACCGCACCCTCTCCGATCGCTGTCAAAGCGATACCGGATCCTGCGGCTTTCAAAAAATTTCGACGCGAGTAGTTCATTTCGAATCTCCTGCACGAGGAAACACGTTAGGCCGGTACTGTTTGTGGCAAGTCGTACATGATCGATCGAGAGATTCGCTCAAGGCGGCCAGCGCTTTCGCGTCCTTGGCCTCTGCTGCTTTGTAAGCCGCTGCTCCCACATCTGCCAAAAGCTTTGCGTCCTTCATCCATTCGCCTTGGTCTCGCGCTCGGCCTCGCATCGTGAGCAAGTTTGCGGATTCGGCCAGGGTAATGGCACTTCGCCGGACACGGTCCCATTCCTTATCGTCTTGCGACGAACCACGAGACACGAATAGCAATATCTCATTCGACGCCGGATGAATGATGTCCACCATGAGCTGTTTCATCGTGGCCACGGGCTGAAGAGTTTCCTGCTGGGCCTGCGCGAGCAAAAAGACGAGAAATCCAAGGATACGCATCTGGTCTCCTTCAGAACTCCCCTCCTAAGTTAGGAGGGGCGCCGAGCGAAGCGAAGGCGGGGTGGTTCCCCTTTTGAACCACCCCGCCTTCGCTCACTTCTTTTGAGGCTTCGCCCTATTTCTTGAGGCTGCGCGCTATCGCGCTTGCGCTTCGCGCGGGCTCGCGCTTCGCGGTTCGCGAAGCCACTCCTCCTAACTTAGGAGGGGAGTTCTTTGTTTGTTGCTGCATTCTACACTCAAACTGGATGAAAGAGTTCGGCCTGACGCTCCTCGACAAAGCGATAGAAGCCGTTGGTCGCATATTGGACAAAGTGCGCCGAGGCGCGGTGAGTATCAAGCGCAGCCTGGTCTTTGTACTGCTCATATATAAGGTAGTGCCCCGGATTTTCGAGGCCGCGCTGAACGACGTACATAATGCAACCAGGTTCTCGCCGGGTTTCCTCCTGAAGCTTTCTGAACGATTCGATGACCTGATCTTCATGACCGGCTTTGATCGTCAGACGCACAACCAAAATCAGCATGGGACCTCCAATGGGAGTTTCTATCACAACGAACCCAGTTGTAGAATACCGGCATTCCAAATTCGAAGGAGTCAGCGATGAAGATCACAAAATTCGTTCTTCTCAGTATTGCAATCGCGGCCGTTTCGGTGAACGCGTTTGCGCAACTCCCGGCCACCAAAATTCTCACAATGGATGTCGCACAAAGTATCGCACAGGGAGCGATGACCAAGTGTAGAGCGGATGGATACAAGGTCACTGTACTCGTCGTCGATGGTCTCAACGCTCCGAAAGCGCTGATGCGGGATGACGGCGCTCCGGCGTCGACGACTGAGGTCGCCAGGATGAAGGCTACAGCCACGATGCTCTATAACCGTCCATCAGGTCCCGTCAATCCGCCACCGGCCGGGCAGGCTGCGCCGCCCGCAACGATTCCCGGCACCATCAACGCTCAAGGCGGACTGCCGATTAAAGTCGGCGAATCGACTATCGGCGCGGTCGCTGTCAGTGGAGCCCCCGGTGGAGATAAAGACGCTGCATGTGCGCGAGAAGGGATTGCAAAAGCCGCCGACAAGCTGAGGTAATTTATATCGGAGGGTGGCTGTCGAAGCCAATAACGGTTTCGACAGCCTTGCCCAATTCCAACAACAATCCTTCTCCGAATGGCGGGCCAGATAACTGGACGCCAACCGGCAATCCATTCGCGCCCAGCGCGTGTGGCAAGGTCATTGTCGGAAAATCCGCAAGAGTCCATGGCCCGTTCATCACGGGATCACCAGTGGTGGACGTGTCGGGGGCTGTTCCGGGAGCGGCGGGAGTCATTAGAGCATCGAATCTTTCGAACAGCTTTGCCATCTCGCGTTGATATCTCCGCCGTATGCGGCGCGCGCGCACGTAATCACTCGCGTCGATGAGCATGCCGGTTTCGACGAACGCGCGAATTTTCGGACCATACGTCTCACCCTTCGCCGGGAAGATTTGTGCGTGGACCGCTGCTGTTTCAGCGCGGATGATCGTCCGCAGCGTTGCAGGAGCGACCTGGAAGACTTCAGGAAGCCGGGCTTCCTCGATCTGAAAACCCGCGGCTGCAAGCTTATTCGCCAATACATCGTTTAGCGACCGTGCTTGCTCGGTCGCATGCTTATAGAAGAAATCGCGAATGATGCCGATGCGGTATGTCTTCGGTGCGTTGTGTCTTTCCACGAGGGATTCCGACATGGCGTCGAGCATGATCTTCAGGTCCTCAACGCTGCGGCCTAAGATACCGACATGATCTAGCGACCACGCCAGCGGCCAGGTTCGACTGAGGCCAATCCTTCGTTGTGTCGGAACAAGCGATGAAACACCGCAAAACGCAGCGGGCCTCCCGACCGATCCTATCGTTTGGCTCCCGATCGCGGCAGGACACATTCGCGCCGCAACCGCTGCCGCCGATCCGCTGCTGGAGCCTCCTGGCGTGTGCGCCAGATTCCACGGATTTCTGGTCGGCCCTGGATCGAGGTTCGCGAACATCGTGGTCACCGTTTTGCCCAGGATAATCGCTCCCGCTGTTTTTACCAGTTCGACGGCGCGCGCGTCCTCGTGTGGCACGAAATCTCGGAAAACCTCGGAGCCTACTGTTGTGCGCAGTCCTTTGGTGTAGAACAGATCTTTAACGCCGATCGGAATGCCGTGAAGCGGTCCCCGGAACTGTTTCCTGCGCGCCTCATCTTCAGATCGCCGCGCTTCTGCCAGGACTGCTTCGCGATTGACAGTCACCCACGCCCGAACTCGTTCCTCCACCTGATCCATTCGCGCAAACAACGCCTTAACGTATTCCACCGGCGATAAGGATCCGTCACGAATGGCCTGTGCGGCCTCCGTTAAAGTGAGAGTTGGAAGGTCCATTCTGCCGACGGCACCTCCTAAGTACAGTACTTCGTAATTATGGTGACGTAAATATTCCCCTCCTCGCAGAGGAGGGGTGGCTGCGCCATCAAGGAATGCCGCGAAGCCACCGAAGCGGCGCAGACGGGGTGGTCAGACCGGCGCAACCTTTCCGCCGAACTGACCACCCCGGCGCTTCGCGCCACCCCTCCTCTGCGAGGAGGGGAATGGACTGCGTTTATTTGCGAAACTCGCACAGCTAAATTGTCAACCCCGCGCCCAGAGCCGATCGATAAGACGGCCCGCACGCTCTTCGACTGCGGCCATGGCGTCGAGAATCACGTCCTCTCGGAAGCGGCGTCCGACAAGCTGAACGCCGGCAGGCAGATCTTCGACAAGGTCTATCGGAACCACGCCTGCCGGCAGCCCCAGATAGTTCACACCGTAGCTGTAGACGGATGCATCGAAGAGATCCTTCGCCTGCATTCGCCCCTGTGCGTCGTAGTTCCACGGGTACGTTGGCCGCATAAGGAAGGGTGTCAGCACAAGTGGATAGGCATCCAGGAACAGGTTCCACGCACGCATCATGCGCGTTCGGTCCGCAAGCCCGGAGCGATAGCCGTCCAGATCGAGGATCGTCCCGAGTTCGTAGTACCAGCCAAAGATCCGGCGCACCTCGTCGCTTCCAAACTGCTCGACGGTCGGACCAAGCGTTGCTTTGAGCTCCGTGAGCAGCACAGTGAACCAGCCGCGTGCTGGTTCCATGATGGATGGTGGTTCGGTCTCCACCACGTCATATCCCGCGTCACTTAAGTAACCCGCAGTACGATCGATCAGCCGGCTAATCCCAGGATGGATTGGATATCCGTGACTATTGCGCGTGACCGCAACGCGAATTGGTTTCGCCAGAGGCTCGCCGTCAAATGGCGCTGGCACCCACCATGGATCGTGCGGATCGCCGGCGGCCATTACACGCGTGGCGAGGCGCAGATCGTCCACGGTACGCGCAATCGCCCCTTGCACCGACGTGAGCTGGGCAAGAAAGCCGCGCTCGACAGTAACGGAAGGATTGAATGCGGGGATTCGGCCTGGTGTGGGCTTGAGCGTCGTCACGCCGTTGGCAAACGCCGGGAACCGTAGCGAGCCGCCGATATCATTGCCGTGATGGATCGGACCGAAGCCCGCGGCAGCGGCTGCCCCCGCCCCACCTGAGGATCCGCCCGGAGAAGCGTCCGGATGCCACGGATTGCTCGTGCGGCCGTGCAACGGATTCACCGTCGTCACTCGCATCGAGACTTCCGGCGTGTTGGTGCGGCCGACAATAATCGCGCCAGCCTGGCGCAGGTTGCGTACGAGCGGCGAATCGCCGGGCGCAACGAGGTTGGCGAAGGCTGCGAGTCCGTTCGTTGTTGCCTGACCCTCCACATCGATATTCACCTTGATGGTCACCGGGACACCGAATAGCGGTCCCGGCTCGGCAAGGTTCTTGAGCGCGCGATCGGCTGCGGACGCTTCAGAGAGCGCTTGATCGGTGAGGTCGGTGATGATCGCGTTGAGCTTCGGGTTGAGCGCGCGAATGCGCTCGACGACGGATTTCATCACTTCGGAACACGAAAACTGCTTCCTGCGTATACCAGTTGCAATCTCGACCGCGCTGGTTTGCCACAATGGTCCAGTCACCGCCTCAGGGCTCGTCATCGATATCCACCGGTGTCTGCCGAACCTGCTCGATATCCTGCGCCATCTGTTGGATGTCCGAACGCAACTCGTCGGTCCGTTCCTTGCCAAATTTTTCTTCTGCTCGCGAAGTGAGGATCCTCGCTATTTCGGTTGACATCGTCGGAAGCTCCCTAGTTTAATCTCGCCATTAATTGCAATAAGGATAACGGATATAACGGAGGTCGTGAATGCGAAAGCGTTGGACGTCGAGACCGGTCAGGTTATCTGCCAGGAGAACAACCTCCGGCTGAAGAGGCTACTGAAGCAGGTCCCATAGTAAACAAGCGTTTCGTCCAGAATTTTGTCAGAGACTACTCCCTCGAGACGACCGTCCTGCAAGCACGGCGGATCCCGCGATTCGCTGCCGTTGTGCCCCCCGGCACACGTATTTACATCCCGCACACGCCGCGGACTCAGTTGCGCGACACTGTCGAACTTGCGACGCGCCTCCGCAACGAAAGCATGGAGCCGGTGCCGCACATCGTGGCCCGACGCGTCGCGAGCCTCTCGGTTCTTGATGATTTTCTCGGACGGCTGGCGGGAGAGGCCGGTGTCAATCGAATTCTGGTTGTTGCAGGCGATATCGCCAAACCTTCCGGCCAACTCGGCAATGCGCTGCAGATTCTTGAATCCGGTCTTCTGGAAAAACACGGTATTCGAACCGTCGGGGTGGCGGGACACCCGGAAGGCCATCGCGAGGTCGGCGACGCTGTCCTTCGCGATGCTCTGAAGCGAAAAAAGGTCTACGCAGAACAAAGCGGAGCCAGCGTTTATATTGTGACGCAGTTTACATTTTCAGCGGCTCCGATCATCGCGTGGGAGGCTTCGCACCGTGATGAAATCGGCCGTTTACCGATCACTGCTGGTCTTCCCGGACTGGCCACCGCCCGTACTCTTTTGAAATACGCGGTCGAATGCGGCATCGGCGCATCGCTCGAGGCATTTTCGAAACGTTACGATAGCCTTACAAAACTCTTGACGATGTCTGCGCCGGACGAAACGATCGTGGAGTTGGTGCGCTACAAAGAGCGAACACCTCAAAGCCGGATCGCCGGTATCCACTTCTTTACCTTCGGTGGATTTGAGAAAACCGCGGCGTGGGTAAACCAAGTCGCAAGTGGGAATTTTGAGGTGACCGAAGATGGAAAGCTGGTGTTAATCTAGAACGCTTCTTGGGGAGGTTAACAAGAGTGAGTTACAAAAATTTAGAAGAAGCGATACAGGCGGCGGGCAATCCAGTGAAGATGTTGCGTAATTCGCAGTTGGGGCCCTATGTGTATCCGGTGGTCCCTTCCGAGTTTTCAAACTGGAGGGATGAACAGCGTGCCTGGAAGGAAACCTGCGTTCTCTTCAACCAGTCCTACCACATGGCGGATATGTGGATTAAAGGTCCGGACGCGCTCAAACTTCTCTCCGCAACCGGCATTAATAGCTTTGCGAATTTCTCCGTTAACAAAGCCAAACAATTTGTTGCATGTAATTACGACGGATACGTTCTTGGTGACGGGATTCTCTTTTATCTCGACAAAGACGAACTGGTGCTCGTCGGCCGGCCCTCGATTCACAATTGGGTTCAGTACCATGGGGAGAAAGATGGATACAAGGTGTCGCTGTCTAGGGACGAAAGGTCCGTTGCGCGCGACGTGCCCATTGTTCGCAGACTTTACCGATATCAGATCCAGGGCCCTACTGCTCCGCAGGTTCTGAATAAGCTCAACGGCGGTCCAGTGCCAGACATTAAATTCTTCAACATGGGGGAAATCACGGTTCGAGGCCGCAAGGTCCGCGCTTTGCGTCATGGAATGTCGGGCGCGGCGGGATTGGAAATTTGGGGACCCCACGAGGAGCGCGAGGAAATCCGCGCCGCCATTGTCGAGGCCGGCAGGGACTTTGGACTGCGGCAAGTGGGCGCAAGGGCCTATGCCACCAATACGCTTGAATCGGGGTGGATTCCATCGCCGATGCCGGCGGTGTATTCCGGCGAAAAGATGAGACCTTACAGGCAGTGGCTGTCTGGAGATGGGTATGAAGCGACGGCGTCGTTAGGCGGAAGTTACTACTCTAATAACGTTGAAGATTACTACCTAACACCGTGGGACCTCGGATATGGCTTTATGGTCAAATTCGACCATGACTTCACCGGAAGGGAAGCCCTCGAGAAAATAGCCAAAAATCCAAAGCGAACCAAAGTTACTTTGGTCTGGAACGGCGACGATGTCACGCGCGCGATCGGGTCTTTGTTCCAGAAGGGAATTCCCTACAAGTGTATCGATCTGCCGTTGACGAATTACGCGTCACTCTCATATGACAAGGTCCTGAAGAATGGCAAAATGGTCGGGTTGTCCACCTTCAGCAGCTATAGCTTCAATGAACGTTCAATGCTCTCCCTGGGTATCCTCGAGAACGAATACAGCGCCGTCGGCACTGAAGTCACGCTCGTCTGGGGCGAAGAAGACGGCGGATCCACAAAACCTACCGTAGAGCGCCACAAGCAAATTGAAATTCGGACGACAGTGGGACCCGTCCCCTACGGGCAGCAAGCGCGAGAGTCTTACGCGGAAGGGTGGCGGACCGGGAAGAAATAAATTTTGAAATTGGACGAAGCCTGATCTCAAATCGGAAATTTCAAGATCTTAAATTGGACAGTCCAGTGCGAGGTCCAATTCGAAATTTCGAAATTTCGGATTCGAGATCGGGCTTCGTCCAATTTCGAAATTTCCTCATCTCTTTGTGATCTTGAAATCCCCTTTGCGATTGTCGTGGTTCCAACTCCCAGCCAGCGTATCCTTACCGAGTTTTCCGTCGATGACATAATGGAGGATCTGATTCCCGCGGCCTCGTGCGTCAGCTTCTATATGAAGTGTGTTTGTCTTGGCGTCAAAGTTTCCGTTTTTGATCGCGACCGCGTTCGGGCCCGGATTCACGTTGCCGGTCACTACTTTCCCATCCCACTTGAGATTCACTGTTACTGGATTGCGATCGAACCGGCTCGGACCCCAATCACCCGACCAGGTGCCGCTAATCGGATCTGGGTTCTGCTGCGCGGACGCCGGCAAGAGCATCATGAAAGAGGCAGCCAAACAAAAAAGGGCAAAAAATGTGTACCGCATTCAACCTCCGCTAAGTCTGCTCGGTCTTAGACTTCGAAAAATAGCAAATATTCCATCGTGTTTTACAACAAATTTAACAGCATCCACATGACAGAATCGGTTACAAGACTTAACTCAAGGATCCTGAAAACACGATCGTCTAGCGTCCTCGCAGTCGACTACGAATGGCGAAACAATGCGCGCGTAACCCTCCATAATTTCCACGAAAAACCCGTCACCGTCAGTCAGGACCTAAAGGGCAAAGCCGGTGAGCGTCTGATCAATTTGTATTCTACCGACTATAGCCAGGCGGGTCCGGATGGTATACAGAAGATCGTCTTGGAAGGATACGGCTACCGCTGGTACCGCGTCAGAAGTCTTGGACATATCCTCCAGCGCCAGAAGTACCGAAGTGGTACTTCAGGTGCACTGTAATCGCCGGCCCTGCCCTCTTCCTCTAGGGGAGGGCAGGGTGAGGGTCTCAAGATTCGGTGAGACTTGCGACCTTCACCCGGCGCTTCGCGCCGCCCCCTCCCAGAGGGAGAGGGCATCAACTAGATGGATAGGACACAACAATGATAGCGGTCGTCGAAAGTATTGCGATTAATTTGGTGGTTTTGGTGATTTCCGGAGCTTCCGCGCTCGGACTGGGGCACCTGTTCCTGAGCGTCGTCGTCAAAGATCGAAGGTCTTCCTCCTGACGCACCCGCTTCCGGTCCGAAGCCGAATGAGGCGATAATTCGGAACCGGAGGCCGGCATGCCTTTTCAACGAATCGCACCCGCCATTCTCATCTTTGCTCTCGCGATGCCCTCGATGGCCCAAACGCGAGCGCTTACTCCCGATGATTACAGACGTGCCGAAACGTTTCTGGGGTACAACGCGAATCCGCTGATTTTGAATGCCCCGAGCCGTCCGGTATGGTTAACCGATGATCGTTTCTGGTATCGGGTAACGACGGAGAGAGGCACTGAATTCATAGTTGTCGACCCAGCGCGAGGGACACGGACTGCCGCATTCGATCAAACAAAGCTTGCGGCTGCACTATCTTCCGCATCCGGAACTAATTACGCGCCATTCTCTCTTCCTTTTACGCAGTTCGCTTTCGAAGACGGCGACCGCGCGATCTCCTTTAACGTTGAAAAGCGCCGTTGGAAGTGCGACAGGGCGGGGACGAAATGTATTTCCGTCAATCGAACTGAAATCGCCGACAGCGTTCTCTCTCCCGACAGCAGGCGCGCCGCATTTATCCGCGATTTTAATCTTTGGATTCGCGACATGGCTTCGGGGAAGGAGACTCAACTCACAAAAGATGGGGTAAAAGATTTCGGCTATGCGACAGACAATGCCGGCTGGACCCGTAGCAATCGTCCGGTGCTGCTGTGGTCGCCGGATTCGAAGAAAATTGCAACATTTCAACATGACGGCCGCGGTGTCGGTGAAATGTACTTGGTTCACACGGCTGTCGGGCATCCGACGCTCGATGCGTGGAAATATCCGCTACCAGGTGACGACAAGATCTTCCAGATTGAACGCGTCATTATCGATGTGAACAACGCCCGCGTCATTCGTCTCCGCATGCCTCCAGATCCACACCGCTCGTCGCTTTGCGATCACGTCGAGTGCGATGGTTCCTTTGCCGATGTCGAATGGAGCGCCGACAGCAAACAACTGGCGTTCATTTCGTCTTCACGCGACCACAAACGCGCCACTTTTCGTGTGGCGGATACTGTCAAGGCTAGCGTCCGAGACGTCATCGAGGAAAAAGTCACGACCTATTTCGAGGGCGGGAAGAACCGCCCGAACTGGAGATTTCTTCCAGGCTCTAATGAGGTCATTTGGTTCTCGGAGCGCGATAACTGGGGCCAGCTTTACCTCTACGATCTTCAAACCAGGCGCCTGAAGCGTCCGATCACGAGCGGTGAGGGTAACGTTTCGCAAACCCTGAGGGTGGACGAGACCAATCGGCTCGTCTATTTTCTCGGGGTTGGAAAGGAGAAAGAGCGCGACCCATACTTCGCTCATCTGTACCGTATCGGATTGGATGGGAAAAACCTCACCTTGCTCACACCGGAAGACGCAACGCACGATGTGTCGATGTCTCCTTCGGGACGTTTCTTTGTGGATCGATATTCCAAACCGGACATGCCTCCGACGTTGGTCCTCCGAGATAGCAGCGGAAAACTTCTCGAAACGCTCGAAAAGGCCGACGTCTCGCGCCTTCTCGCCAAAGGGTGGACGCCGGTCACGCCCATTACAGTGAAAGCCCGGGACGGTATGAACGATCTCTACGGCCTTTTGTACAAGCCGGGGAATTTCGATCCTGGAAAAAAATATCCGATTGTGAATCATATTTACCCCGGACCACAAAGCGGCAGTGTCGGCAGCCGGAACTTCTCCGCAGCTCGTGGTGACTCCCAGGCGCTCGCCGAACTTGGTTTCATTGTGGTCGAAATCGACGGGATGGGAACGCCCTCGCGGTCAAAACAGTTCCAAGACGCGTATTTCGGCAATATGGGCGACAACACGCTTCCCGATCAGGTGGCCGCCATGAAGGAGCTCGCGCGGCGCTATTCGTGGATCGATCTCGATCGAGCAGGAATCTGGGGCCATTCCGGCGGCGGTTATGCGGCGGCCGATGCAATGTTTCGGTACCCAGACTTTTTTAAAGTCGGAATCGCCGAGGCGGGAAATCACGACAATCGCAATTACGAAGACGATTGGGGCGAGAAGTGGCAGGGATTGCTCATTCGCCGGTCCGACGGCACGACCAACTATGACAATCAAGCCAATCAACTCGTTGCCAAAAATCTAAAAGGCAAATTGCTGCTCGTTCACGGCACCACCGATTCCAATGTTCCACCCGATAACACGCTGCTCGTGGTGAATGAACTCATCAAGGCCAACAAAGATTTCGATCTGTTGTTCTTGCCGAATCGCAATCATAGCTTCGGCAACGAACCGTACATGATCCGCCACCGCTGGGACTATTTCGTCAAGAATCTTCTCGGAGCCGAACCGCCGAAAGAATACGAATTACGTAAATGACTCCCCTCCTAAGCGGGTAGCCGGGGCACGGCCAGTTTCAGGAGAGGAACGAGATTTAAACGAGCAACATTCCCCTCCTTGGTAAAGGAGGGGTGGCCGCGCCTTCAAGAAAATGGTCCCATTCCTTTGATGGGCGCGGACGGGGTGGTTGGTTCAACATCGAATTATCGGTGGGTTGACCAACACCA
>QHWY01000211.1 GCA_003223875.1 Acidobacteriota bacterium
ATTGCAGCCTGACAATCGGCGTTTGCAGACTTGCAATCGCGATTGCGGGGCTTCATTTCCCAATTGTCGGGTTGCGAAGGCCACGTTTTTCTGAACAGCCCGTCAGCCGCCCGATTGATTTGGCCTGGAGTCACCGGCTATTTCATTTCTCTCCAAAAGTTCCTGATGCCATCTGAACCCGTAATAGAATCACGAACGCCGCTGCGATAAACTCCAAAGAATTTAATAAATCAATCCTTTAAGCGACACTCGCTGCGATCGTTCCTGATGCCATACGGGACGGTTGGCAGAATTAAGCGATCAGGAAACCACTGCGAGACCTGGGCAGTCCGACCGGACGTCCCGCGGAATTCCCGGCATCCACCGGTGGATATCCCAGGGGGAGCCGACCTCAAACGGCTCGTTTTCCGGCGAATCGGGTTCAACTCAATTTCCCCCAGATCAGATCTGAACCTGACCTTCGCAGGCTAATTAGAAAATCGCCAAATCCGAAAGAAACGCGATGACGTTGTCGCGGTCTAAGCGGATTTCTTCCCCAGCCGCCCGTTGCAAGTCGTTGTGCTGGTTATTCCGACGGATGTGCAGCAGCTTGCATTCGGTCACGTCCTGGTGCAGCTTGAGGAGGTCTACCGTCCGCTATAAACGAATGTCCAAGGTCGCTTTCTCCTAATCTTCGCGAGGTCGGCCTCAGATCATTACCGGTGCTCACGTAATAGAACCCGGACGGACTGCCGCTCTGGAGACGCTGTCGCTCTAGGAGACAGTAACGTCATGCTCAAGGCTGAGACACGATGACGTTATGCTCGACGCTGGCACTACGGGATTGCGCGTCCGTGATGGTCAGCCGGACATATTTGGTTCCCGGGTCCTGGAATGTAAAGGACATGGTAACGCCCGTCCCCAGCTGCGAGTGATCGGCATCGTCAGTCCAACTGTAGGAACAAGGCGATGCTGAACACGTGGAGGACGACCCGTCAAAGGAAACAGGCGATCCGGTCACCGGATTGGACGGACTGTAGGTGAAGGCCGGAACTGGCCCATACTCATACGCCCCCATGTCCGGTGCGCTTCCGTTATACGGAAGACCGACATCGACACCCCTATCGATCACCGGCGAATTCGCTGTCAAATGGAAATCCGTGCCAGGCGTCACATACTGCGGATTGACCGACGACAGATCGTGCCCGCCGATTGGGCTTGCTTGGACGTTATCGTTGTAGTCCCACGTGACGTATCCCCCACCGGTTCTAGGAGTCGGCGTATCGAGAATGTTGTTCACGACCGTAAACGATACCGAGCCTCCTCCATACGTGCCCTGCCGAAGCGTGCTGCTGTAGACCGTGTTGTTGTACATATAGCAGGTGACCGGGGCTCCAGCGTTTTGGCATTGGAACGCAACTCCCAAGATCGTCCCGTAGGCGACATTGTGTGTCCAAGTAATGTCGCTTGTCGGACCGCCAGAAGCGTTTTCGATATAGAATGCGGCTTCGTCAATATCATCTCCAAGGCCGTCATGAACGACGTTTTGGTCCACCAGCGCTCCGGCCGAGTACTTCACATCAATGCAACTGTGCCTCCAGTTATAACACTCATTGCCTTGGATCAAGGGGTTTCCGGTGTCGCCATGGATTTGGATGCAGTTGTGGCCATAACAGCCACCGACCTTGTTGTTCAAAAACTTGGTTCCATAGGCATGGCCGTACATGTATTCGGCAAACATGAGTTGGTTATGGTATCCATAATCGCCATCCCCTGTATCGTGGATGTACGAATTTTGCACTGTGATACCCGCTGAATCGAGACTTACGTCGTGGAAGACAATGCCATAGTTGCTAGCTAAGCGGCATTCAAAACCATCGATCGTGATGTAGGATATTTTAGAAAAGCTGCCTCCGATGCAGAATTCCCTACCACCATTGACTGACAAACCGGACTTAAGTCCCTCCGCCATCAATAATCGGCAGGTTACCAGCTCCGTAGTTACTGAAAGTGATCCGAGCGCTTGCCGTTCCGTTTAAGTTACTGATATCCAGTTGCTCGTACCAGATGCCTCCTCTCTGGAACAGGACACTATCACCCGATCCCAGGTTCCCAAGGAAGCTCTGCACCTTTGCAATTGTTTTCCAGGGACTGCTCGTGGAGGTGCCTGAATTGGAGTCATTGCCGGAGTTGGAGACGTAGTAAGTATTACCGGCTGGGGGGGATGGAGGAGATGCAGTCATAGACGTCACAGCTGTCGTTAACAACGTAAATGCTAACAAAACCAGGCGCTTGATTACTGTCCTCCGTCTGCCCAGAATACACGGGGCAAGTACAGTGGACACAACTACGAACAGCCCAATAACTCTCCAATTCTTAAACATCCCAAATCTTCTGAGCATCTTTCCTCCTCATCAGAGTTTCAACTGTTGGTTTGGTCTGTCACACATCGGTTTGGAGCAGAACAGCCAGTGCGGCATCATCGCTGATGGCGAGTGTATACACTAGCATCAAGCGATTGAGCACACTTACCACTCATGCTGAAGGTGAGAAGAATTGTGTTCTTCCGACGTTCGGGAACATGGTTGCTGCGGCTCATCTGTGCACGTCAGGCGCCACGGTTAGAATTGTGCGACTTGGAACACGATAGGTTAGGAAAAGCACAACACGATAGGTTACGCTGTGCACTCGCATGGCTATTTTATGTGCACTCGCGTGCACCAGGATGTGAAGTAGGATGCGTAACCGATGGCCTATATGACCATTCGATTGTGGCGGGCTGGGCATCGTAAAAAGTTCTTTCGGCGTTGCTGCTGATACCGTTACTGTTTATCGCGGAAGCAGTTGGACAAAAGCCGGTCGCTAATACGGAGGTGTTATCAGGGCGGCCTATGACAGATTCCGCCGTCCGATAACCAGCCTTCTTCGCGTGGACTACGTGACGTCGTGGTGTAGTCGACGCCATTTTCTTTCATTTACTTAAATAACGGAGAAAAATGCGAACGAACTGGTTTGAAGATTTATTTCACGGTCTGGCATTGGAATTCTCGCGCAATGCCATTACCCCGCAGGAAACCGAACAGGATGTGAATTTCCTTGAAATGGAGCTCGGCCTGCTTCGGTGACATTATCGCGTTCAGTGAAAATCGTTACGATACGTTGGAAAGCGAGCTTCGCACCGACTACACGTTCATTCGCGGAGAGACCATCGAGTGCTGTACCGCGACGTACTCCGTGTATACCGTGGCTGAACTAAAAGGACTTTTCCGAGCTTGTCGATTGTGGGTTACACGTCTATACGGAAGTAGAGACCGGAACCCGTACAATTTAGGCAACCCACATCTATTCCTTACGGCGAAAAAAGTGGATGCCATCTAAAATTCGAGGCACCTTGTTGAACTGCAGGCCTGCCTTTATTCATGACTACCATCGGTCGCTTGGAGAAGCCCAAGAGAGCCAGCGCCAGCGGTTTGCGAGACTGCAATTCCGCTGCCGTTGGCGCAATTGCGCGGAGATGATTTCTTAAAGAAAGCTCATGACTTCCGTGACGCCGAAGCACAATGTGCTGTGGCTAAGCAATCGAGGATAAAGCTCGTTCAAGTCAGCCGCGCTCTTAAAGAGAATATCGGTGGAGCACTCGCTTTGGGAGGTTACCCAGTAGTAGGGCATGTTCTTCAGAAGATCGGCCATCAGCGGATTGATCTTCTTGGCATAACGGTTGAGAAGTCGAGGCCAATCCAGCGGACAAAAGCGGTCTGAACACTTCTGAGCTCTCTCGAAATCCTTCCAGTTTGCTATAACGGATTCCATTCTCCTCCAGCTTCCGGGCCAGCCATTCATGTCCATTGACATAGACCTGGATCGGTAACGGAAACCAGGTCTGCAGCTTGACGTGGACCAGACCGAAATCACGATCCATGAAGTCGTAGTACAGCAACCGACACTTCCGCCGCGCGGAAGCGACGAACGGCTTTCCTTTTTCAAACCGGAATGAAAACGTCCGACAAGGCTCCAGTACTGAGAAAACGCAGATCAGTCCTCCTGGATCTGGTCCCGTGCAGCAATTTCCCTGGCCAACTCTTCTTTTCTGACCTTTTCCTGAAGATATTGAAATGGCCGCTTCTGGTGTTGCGCCAATTCCACGACATGCCGTTTCACTCGCTCCGCGTGGTCCACAAGAGACGGCTCCAGGTCTCTGAACCGAATCCCCGAACTATTGAAAAACTGCGCCATCTGCCAGCCACTCATGATCGGCAGATAGCCGCGAAATAGCATCCGGTCAAAACAGGGGTCGCGGATAAAGACCCGTGCGTCCTCGGCCGGCCGGGTCGACGCTTGGCGTTTGCTCAGCCGACCCTCTTGCCACACCGCCTCGGTCGGGCGGCGCCCCCAACAGTATGCACCGGCGTAGAACGCGTTGTGCAGGACGCTGGCGACGAAGCTCGGCCGTGGCGGTTGAAAGACCACCACCAGCTTGCCGCTGTGCGGCCGGTTCACCGGCAATTCGATGTTGGGGTCGCGAAACCAGCGGAACGTTTTACGGATGCTCCACGTCTCACGAAACTTTCGGAAGACGAGTTGGATGGCCTCCTGTACCCGCAGATTTGGATCCTTGACGACCTCGCCCGCCACCCAGACATAGCCCGGAGGCATGTGCGGATAGATCAGTCCTCGCTTCGCCTTAGTTCGAAACCCGCGCGGCGCCTCGCCGCCACGGCGGCACTCGCCCCCAGATCGACGTCGATAATCTCGACCTGACCAAAACTCAGGCTGCGGGCCCGCTCGGCCATCGCATACTGCAACTGCTGGCTCTCGATATTGTTCCTCACCTGACCCTCTGAAGACTGGCGCAGGTAGATGACGGCCTTACGCGACCCGTGCTCTGAAGTGATCTTCTGGTCACCGTTCATCGACGGCCTCCTCGACGGAACGGACCACGGCGATCAACGCTCGTGCCATCAGTGCAATCACGCTCTGGGCCGTCTCGGGCTCCACGGCGACGGTGCTCTGCTGGCCGGAACCGGCTTCCTCGATCCACTCGAAGCGTATTTGTGTCAAGGTTCTCCTCCTGGTTCGACAGCTTCGACGTTGATCCCTTCAATGCCACGGCCGCACTGAAGAGATTCCATACGTCCTCAGTGGCTACCAGTTCGGAGACCCAACGCAGGGTCTGGATCGACACTAAGGGGGGCCGCCGATAGCGTGACGCCATCGGCCGCAGGCTCGGTCATCCAACGGGGAATCTTCAAATCGATCCCGTCCAGCCCTCGTACGGTGATCGGAAGCTCTACCCGGCGGGCAGCGGCGACGACCTCCAACTCGAGGCCGGCAAGCGGATGGAATGGATAGTGGATCGTGACTTTCGACGACAGAGTATCGCGACGTACTGTTGCTGGAAAAGCAGTAGCCCTTGAGGCTCAGACAGAACTATGGTCGGCATCCAAACGCCCTCTCGCTTTTCAGTTTCTGAAGATAACCGCAGCGGAGATGAACAAAGAATGCATGCAGAAGCCCGGCTCAAGACGTCCTTGCAACGGAGCAGGGGCTGGCTGCCACGATAGCTTTCTATCCCGGCGGCCCGTCGGAGGGGAAATGTTTCTCTTCATATCCCCTTTCACAGAACGGCGTGGTTTCGAAAGCCAGAATCGGAGACCGAACGGCTCAGAACGGCGTCGGCAGTTGGATTAAACAACAGTTCTCTCGTGTGGGCGCTGTTCCCTGAAGTGTCTCGCAAGCAAGGCGACAACCTGCACGTAAGTAAAGACTCATGGCGCTGCGGGCCACCCCGACAATGAAAAGGTTGGCATTTGACGAAGGGATGCGTGTCCCGAAAAATTGGCAAGTACGAAGAGAAATGGCCGTTTATTTAATGGTGGAACCAACCTCAAAGGTAAAGTGAGCCGTCTGAATGGCTTACTGCGGCAAAATACTCCGACGAGTTGCCGCTCATGACGATTGAGTAGAGGATCGCGCCACAGCATCGTCGTTGTCGGCCCCGTACCGGATCAGGTGCACGTTCCCTATTACAACGCGATTTTCGAGCTTGCTCAGCGTTTCCCGCGCCGGCACCTACGGCAGCATCGAGAGCGCGTTCGTGCCGAATTTATCGAACATTCTTTTTTCGTGTGGTTTGAGCATGGCGGACGCTCCGCGGTTTGTCTGTGCTCGAGGTAGTCACGTTTTCCGGTTTTGGAATAGGGCGCATTCCACACCAGCACTGAACGTGCTCCAACCACTTCGGCAGAGTGGATATATCCAGCCGGCAACGGCATTCAAAGCAGAGTAGTCGGATTTGGTTGCGCTTACTCAAAGATCCACCTCAACGGTGCATCCCAACCTAGGCAACTGAAGTGCCAGGAAGATAAGGGTCTTAAGTGCAACGAGTGCATGAAGTAAATGATGAGTGGGTGGTGAGCCCCTATGAGATGGAAGCGTGATTCGTGATTGTGTGAATGCACATACACAAAAAATAAGAAAGAGGATACACATTCAGTGGTCTGGACGCGAAATCGGAAGCGCTACAACGCACTTGCGGATCGTCAGTCGAGATAATGCTCGTCCTTGCATTCCCAACAAACGAGTGCAATCCCTTCTGCGCTGACCGCCGCAACAAAGCCGCAAGGGAAACCAGATTCCAAAGCCTCCAGCAACTTGTGTTTCGGAAATCAGCGGAGAGCCAGGATGAACGGCAAACCGATTGGAGGGCAGCCAGAGTCCGGCACCGCAGACTTTGCTATGAGCCTCCTTACGCGTTCAAAGCCCGTTACCGGACGTTCTCCGGAAGCACAGCGAGCATGGCGTTCTCTGCAGCAGAGAAGAACCGTGCCAAGGGATCCGCGCAACCACTGACCGGCGTGGCGCGCTAATCCAAAGAGGCCACATGCGTGTACTTCGTTCCTCGCCATCTTGGGTTTTCCGGAGCAACGGACAACTCGGTGCCTGAGTGTTTGGAATAGTGGGGGGGGGAAGAGGCTATACAAGAAAATTTGCGAGAGCAGCATCCGTGGTACGTGAGTTGCCTCGCGATGGGCAAAAGAATAAACACGGAGGTGCTGAATGAGGCCAAAACCACCAATATGGTGTGCCAAGTGTAATCTGCGGATCGCTCCTTACGATTTGCTTACTGCCTATCACGGGGCAAACTATCATCAGGATTGTTTCCTAAGGCTCGTCCGAGAGGAAGCAGATGAGCAAAAGCGTGGGCAACCGTTCCGCCGACCGGCCTCTAACGAGTCCGGTGAACACCCAAGCATCCGTAGCCCGCGTCCCTAAATGATATTGAGAAATCGTGCTCAGAACGGAATTTGCGCGTTTTCCAGCCAAACTAATGCTGGGCTTCCCACTCATGGAAGTAGGCTTTTGTCCCTCTTTGCTCCGCTGCCCTTTCGAAGGCTAGCATCAGATCCACTCCGCTGCCATTGGCGGACTTAGATACCGCCATGATGCGATTATTCGAGAAGCGGGAATCCGTCATGCTGCGATAGAGCTTGGCCTTAGTTTGATGGGCGCGAAATCTTGCAAGGCTGTTTTGGATGACCGGTCCAGGGTTACTTGCGATTCCACGAACGATTTCCGGTAGCGCATAAAAGAAGAGAGACTTTTTATACGGACCGACAGTCGCAACGGTGAATCCAACAACATGTCCTTCTTTATCCGCCACCAATGCAAGGTCTCCATGGGTTTTCAAGTACCAATGGTACATCTTCCGGAGGAAAGGACGGCCTAGCATTGTAATCGGCCATTCCGGAAAATGGTCCATGTGCATCTGTATGACTGTATCCAGATCCGCCTCACGCATGCGTCGGACGGTCACGCTGTCCGAGGGTTTCGATTCGCGTACCGGCTGTTTGGACGTCGTGTTTTCCAACAGTTTTGCTACCTGTTCAAGCGTTCTGGCTTGGACAAAAGCCCCGATGGATATCTTCTTCCCAAAAGCTTCTTCGATCTTCAAAGCAACTTGCACTAACGAAAGCGAGTCTCCCCCCAAACTGAAAAAGTCATCGTGCCCTCCAATATTGCGAATTCCCAGTAATTCGGCCCAAATGGCGGCAAGTTTCGTTTCCACTGCCCCTCGCGGCGGTTCGACGTTCCGCTTGGGATCGTGCCCAATCTCGTCGGGCGCCGGAAGAGCCTTCCGATCGATCTTTTTGTTGGGCGTCTGCGGGAAAACATCGAGCTGCACCACGCGCGCCGGCGTCATATGTTCGGGCAGGCGCTCTCGAACGTACTCACGCAATTGGACTGTGCTGACCGTCTGTCGATCGCGCGCCGTAACATAAGCGATAAGTCGAACATCCCCCGGAGCATATTCGCGAGCGATGACGACAGACTCTCGCACGAGGGAATGTTGGTTCAGTACAGTTTCGATTTCACCCAACTCGATCCGATGCCCGCGAATCTTGACCTGATGATCCATGCGGCCGAGAAACTTGATACTTCCGTCCGGCAAATAGCAAACCAGGTCGCCCGTACGATAGACTCGCGCATTCGATTCGGCGAGGAAAGGATTAGGAAGAAACCGTTCCGCGGTGAGTTCCTTGCGATTCAGATAGCCTCGAGCGACACCAGCTCCACCGATCAACAATTCGCCAGGTATCCCCACTGGCTGAGGTCGCAGTGACCGATTTACAATGTAGAACTGGGTATTCAGAATAGGATAGCCGATTGGAATCGAAGGGGTTTCGCCAACCAATTCGTGCGTCCCCGACCAGATTGTCGTCTCGGTAGGGCCGTACATATTGATGATGCGGCCAGTGACCACGTTCTTGAGCTCGCTGGCTAGCGAAACTGGAAAAGCTTCACCACCAATCATCAGAACCTGGAGACGACACAAAGCGCTGCGTGTCTCGTTATCAGCCAGGAGCATACGGGCCATCGAAGGAGTACATTGGAAATGAGTCACGCGAAAGCGCCGGATCAACGCACCAATACTGTAGTCCGCATCTGCTGCCTCGGCATATTCTGAGGGCCTGCTTGTTGCGGCTCTCAGAGAGTTCAAGAATTTCAAATTCGCGAGCACAACTTCCGTAGCAACGCCAAAGTCGAGGAGACAGGCGATTTCATCCACGCCATGAGCTTTCAGCTTAGCGACCATATCCGAACAGGACTCTGGCGTGCCAAAAAGTCCACTCGTCTCGAAGTAGCGCTCGAAAGCAAACTGTAGAATTGCCTCCAGTTCGTCTGGCGGCAAATCATCAAAGTTGATCTGATTGGCGCTCCGGCCCTCATTCTTGAAAGCCGGGAACGCCCACGAATATTTTTTCAACAAATCGGCCGAAGTTCGAAGGTAGGCCATAAGAGGCTGACGAACGGTTCTCTTCACTGCTTCCAGGTTGTCGCTCACAAATGTATGGAGCATGAGCGTGACGCGCCCCCGTCCCGAATAGCCCGCCTGTTCCCATGTCTTGCGATACAATTCAATCTTTTTCCCGACATCCTCGACCGTTTGTCCGAGCAAATGCGTGAGGACATTCGCACCTGCTTTGCCGGCCATCTCGTAGGTCTCGGGATTGCCCGCCGTCGTCACCCACACGGGAAGTTCCTTCTGAATTGGCCTAGGCAAGGTCCTCACGGAAACTTCCTTTCCGAGAGGACCTGCGAAAGCGACCGCGTCTCCGCGCCATAGCCTTCTGACTGTCTCCAGGATGCGGAACGTGGCGTCCTTCCTGCCAGCAAAGTCATCCGGTCTGATGACAAAGTCGTCGGGCATCCATCCGGAAGCAAACGAGAGGCCGACCCGTCCACCAGAAAGGTTGTCCACGACCGACCACTCCTCCGCAATCCGAATCGCTGAGTGCAGCGGCGCCACCACACTGCCAGATCGGATTTGCAAGTGTTTCGTGATCATTGCGAGGGCGGCGCCAGTCACGGAAGGGTTCGGGTACAATCCGCCGAATGCATGGAAATGCCGCTCCGGCGTCCAAATGGCAGTGAAACCATTCTCGTCGCCAAACTTCGCGCCTTCGATCAACAGTCGATATTTTTCTGAAGGATTCTCACCTTGATCCGCAGAAAAGTAGAATAAGCTGTAATCGATCGGCTTGCTGGAATGGCTGCTGCGTGGCGCGGATGCCGCCATGCGGTGCTCGTCGGGGCAAATGACGACTTTGAAGCCGCGGCACAACGTCCAGAACAATTCAAGCACGGAAATGTCGAATGAGAGACTGGTCACCGCCAGCCACACGTTACCCGGCTGGTGTGGGATGCGCCCGTCCATTCCGGTAAAGAAGCTCACGACGTTGCGGTGCTCGAGCATTACGCCCTTGGGCTTTCCGGTGGAACCGGACGTGTAGATGACGTAGGCGAGGTGATGCGGCCGTGCCCCACTGTCGAAGTTCGCGGAGTCTTCCTTGGCGATCTCCGGCCATTCTGCATCGATGCGGATCACTGTAGCCTGATGCTGAGGGGGTGATGCCAAGAGCCGCTCTTGCGTAACCAGCACTCGAACCTTTGCATCTTCCAAAATGAAAGCCAAGCGCTCTTTTGGATACGTCGGGTCGAGCGGCAGATACGCGCCGCCAGCTTTCTGGATACCGAGCAGACCCACAACCATTTCGACCGAGCGTTCCACATAGATCCCAACGACAGCGTCGGGTCCTACGCCTCGCTGGCGCAGGTGTCGCGCAAGCCGGTTGGCACGGGCGTTCAGTTCCGCGTAAGTAATCTCTTCTTCCTTGAAAGCGACCGCAATGGCGTCCGGAGTTCGCGCTACTTGCTCTTCAAACAGCTGTGGTTTGCATTTATCTTCCGGGAACGGGGAGCGCGTCTCATTCCAGCTAAACAGAATTTGTTTTTCCTCGGCGTCCGTTAACAGCGGCAACTCCGCCACGCATTTTTCAGGCTCACGTGAGAGCGCTTGAAACTGTCCAACCATGAATTGGGCGTTATCGCCCCTTAACCTACATGAATGAAAAACGAAGTGACAATGACCATCCTCATCAGCTACGAAACCCAGGTCATGGCCAGGCTCCAAGCGGTGGCTAATCAGGGACTCGACGAGTTCCACCTGCACAGATAGGGGAGGAATCCCGCTTCTTTCTGCAACGGTTCGCAATTCTGGGTAACGGCTCCACACATCTAAGAGATACGTCTTTTTTTCACGCGCGGCCTGAAGCTCTTCCAAAACCCGATGCATACACGAACGAGTTGGGGTATTGCAATCGACGTCGATGCGCCAAGGCACTGCCGTGGCAAAGAGCTCACCAACGCCGTCACATGCCTCCACCAGCCCCGGCCAACGAAGTCCGAGATCAAAGTGGCCTTCCCCGCCAAGACGTGCAAGATAGAGAGAGAAGGCGGAGACTACGATATCGGCTCCCTTACGGTCAGGCCAGAGCCTTCGCAGATACCCAAACAACTCTGCCGGTATCGAAAAATCCAACTCATCGCTATCGGTCGCCTGCGGGCCAATATCCGCTGTCTCCAGGTATGGCAGCGAAACCGGTTGGAGTGACGACAACCGTTTCCTCCAAAAACTTTCGTATTTGCAAATCTCATTGTTGAGGTTGGTGATTCTTTCGACCGACGCGCAGCTTGCTTCAGGCAATTTGGTCCCTACGCGTAAACCATAGCGCTCGACGAGCTCTTTGACGGTTATCGGCTTGCCAAACAGGGTCATCAACTGCCCGATCCCAATCTCATTGTCCCGAGATGCGATCCGGATGCGGCCTGGCTCGATGGCGGTAATGGTACCCGGCGGTGATCCGAGTGAGGTGCCTAACACTTCCAGTTCCGTGCACAGCATGAACCCATTGCCAATCATGACCTTCGGCCGTCCAATCGCGTTCGGATATGGTCCGAGATCCAGTGCCCTCACAAGCGCGCTAATTCTGGCAGCTTCGTTGGACCAGGAGATAATACCGGCCGCCTCAGGACGCTGCCACATGCCAAAGTAGGACCGCGTCGAGAAATCCTGCTCTCTAACCTGGTGCGTGCCGTTGCTGAGTTCGTCGATTAATTCCGGGAACGTTTCGATACCCGCTGCAAAGCATTTTGTGTTGAGCGAGAACGCCGTTTCTCCCTCTGTGATCTCTACCGGCTGCTGCTTGAGAATTCCCCCGCCGTCTACGACGTCGCCGACAAAGTGCCACGTAACTCCGTGTTTTGATTCGTGATTCATTAATGCCCAGGAAGTCGAGTGAATCCCGGCATAACGAGGCAGCGGTCCATCGTGGAAATTGATCGCCCCCCTTCGCGGCAATTCCACCAGCTTTTTCGGCAACAAACGCAGATTGGCAATGCTGAAGAGGTAATCGAACGAAGATTTTCCAAGCGTGGCCTGAAGGTCGCTGTCAGCGGCGATCAGCCTTATGTTGTGTTCGTTTGCCCAACGGCTGATTTCCTGGTTCTGCGAGATGAGTCCATTGATTTCATGTCCTCGCTTCAGGAGAATATCTGCACACCGGACCGTCAGCGTTTCTTCACCGATAATGAAACAGCTAAAGTTCATCGCTCTCCACTATTCTTCAAGCATGGCCGGTCCGCTCCAACCGGCTTTGCACAAAAAATCCTGGGCGGTCATAGACCGCCCCTACAGCTTGGGGTGCGCAACTGTAGGGGCGCTCTATGAGCGCCCACGATGTATTTTTTGTGCAAAGCCGCTCTAACCGCTTCTCACGACGGTTCTTCCTACACCGAGAAGCGCTCCAAGCAACTACAATACCGCCGGAGCAAGCCTTTAAATATAAGTAGGATATGAAGAAAACGATCAGTGCCTAACGGTGCCACGTTGCAGTGAACAGAGATGCGTAGGTTCTGAGAATCCGAATTCACATGACAGCGAATTGGTGTGCACAGTTCCAACGACGGGTTGGCAGAGGGTTTCCTGAGTCGATGCACTCATCAACCGAAAAGCCTTCCTTCCTTCAGTCGGTACGCCAGCGAAAGAAAGCTTGTCGTGCTTGGATAAATAGTTGTCTCGAACCGTTGATAAGTAACGTCTTAGATATACCTGGGCTTGCTGCCTGAACGACTGTCCCTCGCTGTTACTAGCGTATTGAGCCGTGGGGGCGTACTTAATTGTGACTTCCGTCTCGCTCGACGCAGGAACATCGACGTATAGCCGCATGTGGTCATGTTCAGCAAAGTAGGGGTGTTGCTTCCCGTTCACTGCAACTTCTCCGATTGGTATCTCGTTGCCTTCGGGTTTGTAGATAATGAAGCTTTTCCCCCGGGGCGCTGGATTGTCAAGAATCTGCCGGTTTGCAAAGATCCTGCATTCAACCGTGTCGGGTGAGACGCTCCTTTGCAGATAGGTATGCCTCACGAGTTCTCCAAGACCCATCCACCGCAGCTTTGGTGAGTTTAGCTGAGTCGTAAATTCTCGTATCTTTTCATATCCCTGCCTGAAGTAACCATGATGCTCCACTACAAGCGCCGGTTTGCCCACGAAAAGGTCAAAGAAAGTCCGCTAAGTTGTGGGGGTAGCGACGCATAAATAACGGAAAGCTACTGTACCTCGAGATCGCCGGCGCCAGTAGCTCGGCTATCGTGAGTCCGTGTGCGTGGGGAAAATCTTGGGGGATGATCGAAGTATTGACTGCGGCGAGATAATTATGCCCTTTGAGAACGCCTAGCGACACAGAAGAAAACTCGCCCTGGGGAAAAACCATGACTTCCGCGTAAGGCACTCCGGTACGCCGCTCGTGGGCTTTCATGCGCTGTGACGCCAGGTGAATGCGAGTATTCAGCTCTCGAACATCCATGCTGGCGAATTCGGCTTCCGTGTGGTCGCAGCCGTGAACGCAGACCGTGAATCGATCTGAACGTTCCCTCATCAGCTTCGCTACATCCGGATGGGTTCGTTTGTGATTCCATGGAATGAAGGCAATGCTAGCGGTAAACTCGCGAGAGTCCATCTCTGCTAACAACCGGGAATAGTTCAAGAAACCGTATGAC
>QHWY01000354.1 GCA_003223875.1 Acidobacteriota bacterium
GGCCGGGGCGCAACAATGCCGGGTCGAGAACATCCGGCCGGTTGGTTGCAGCAATCAGGATAACGCCTTCGTTGGATTCAAACCCGTCCATCTCGACAAGCAGTTGGTTGAGTGTCTGCTCGCGCTCGTCATGTCCGCCGCCGAGGCCTGCGCCGCGATGCCGTCCGACTGCGTCGATTTCATCTATAAAGATGATGCACGGGGCGTTCTTCTTGCCTTGCTCGAACAAATCGCGAACGCGCGAGGCACCCACGCCGACGAACATTTCGACGAAATCCGATCCGCTGATCGCGAAGAACGGAACATTGGCCTCGCCCGCGATTGCGCGCGCGAGAAGTGTTTTTCCGGTACCCGGGGGGCCGAGGAGCAATACACCTCTCGGAATCCTTCCGCCAAGCTTCTGGAACTTCTGGGGTTCCTTTAGAAAGTCGATGATTTCCTGCAGCTCTTCTTTGGCTTCCTCTACGCCGGCAACATCTTTAAATGTGACTTTCTTTTGATGTGCCGTGAGCAGCCTCGCCCGGCTCTTGCCGAACGACAGGGGGTTGTTGCCGCCGCGCTGCATCTGACGCATAAAGAAGACCCAAAACCCGATTAAGAACAGGAATGGCGCCCAGGAAACCAGGGCTGCCAGCCACGGGCTTTGAGTTGTCTTTTCGCCCGTAATGACGACCTGCTTGTCGCGGAGCATGTTGATCAGTTCCGGATACTTCATCGGGATGACGGTCTTGAAGCTTTCGTTGTTCGCGAGCTTGCCCTTCACGTCGGATTCGGCGATCGTCACTTCTTTCACATTGCCGCGCTCGACCTCCTGAAGAAATTGGCTAAATGGGAAAGCCTGCTCCCGTCCCGATGCAGTGTACTGCACGACGTTATAAAGCAATACCGCCGTCGCCAGGATCAAGACCCAGAACAAAATCGTTTTTGCAGTCGAATTCAATGAAGCCCCTTACCGACCTTAGACTTTGTCGCAAAGCAAATGTGTAGCCACCCTTACAACTGCACCTCAAAAGCCACTATTTCCTGGGAACATTCACGAGCGGCGAATTCGCGGGAAACAGGAAATGAGGCTACGCAGACTATCGTCGATTCGGCGACAACAACAGGCCAGCTCGTTCGCTGGCTTCTTGGAATCCTGGAGGGTTGGAACCGTGGCGTGTCTGTGACAGCCGTCGAAAACGCGCTCATCTTGGCTGCCTCCCGCCGCATCTTCCGCCCTCCCGATGACGTTCCGCTGCAACCCATCCGCTCTCTGTATTACCTGCTTCCTGTGATCGACGAGGTGCTTCAACTCCGCATCAGTCAAGACTATTTCCGCCATCTCCAGTTCCACATCGATCAGGCACGACCCGTCCCCGCCGCGCAAATCTTACTTCTGCGGAAAATACTTCTGAGACATCCTTTCCAGCGTCGATCGGATAAGTTTCCGATTAGGTTCGAAGAGGCCCACCGGAAATCGCGGCTGCAACACGTCGATCCCCTTCGCACGATTCTGGAGCATTCGCGCGTAGTCCATCGCATAGTCGTGCGCGACGGTTTCTGAAATACCCTGACAATAGACAACAGCCTCGGCATTGAATCCAAGAAGGGCGGCGCTGAACTCGGGTAGGTTGTTCATGGAAGCACACTTCCTGTGATCGTCAATGCCGGCGAAGCGGTCTTCGATCCGCCATTCGCTGAAGGCTGCTTCGAGTAACAGCGTGGATGATAAATCTTGCCGGCGGCGATCGTCCGCTCTTCGTGCGGCGCAATCCGGATGCAACAGGCTTCGCACCAGATTCGAAATTCGGCAGTGGAAACTTCTGATTTCGTTACTCTCATGATTAACTCCTTGTTTCGTTCAGCACGGCCGGCTGCTTTTGAAAGCGTGACACAGCGGCCGTACTGTAATCGCTCTGGTGGCGGCATTCAGCAAGAGAGCACGTCAGGACGAGCTTTCCAGCCCGCCCGGGTTCAACCGCGGCTCCACCCCGGTCAAGCGCGAACAGAATCGGAGTCTCGCATTTGTGGCATCGCACGCCAAGATACCAGTTGGTGTCAACTTTGGACCATTGCGAAATACGCATAAGATATCCGTTTCCAGTTTGCTAGCCGAAATGAAGCAGTAAGTACGCGACGATGGCCTGAAGGATCAGCGCTCCGATCACCGCGCGTTTTAGAGATTTGTCCACTACGCCCTACTCGTGGTGGAAGTGGAGTGGATCCCGCAATACATCCGAGTCCAGGAATTTTTGAGGTTCTGTTTCCGCTTGGAGATCGGCCAGGCTGGCAAGTTTGCCCGAAGGCAGCTTCAGCGCTTTTCCAAGCCTGTCGTAGATGTGGGTGCGCTCCGGCGCCGGGGGCATTTTCTTCCAGCTCAAGAGCTGGGAGGTATAGGACTCTGTAACTTCCGAAGCGTCCGCGAGGCCCCGCTGCTCCAAACCCAACTGGTTTAGCTTCTGCTGAATTAATTGCGCTACATCCATGAGTTAAGGTCTGTCATTGCCCCACTGGTTAACTAAACGTAGTCTTGATTATATCGCGCTTTGGCCTTAGCTGGTGCCTGAAACTTTACCAAATAATGTTAAGTCTTTGAAGGGCCAGGTCATTGAAAGTCGGCGTAGGAGGTGTGATCTATCCTCGCCCTTCGGCCAGGACTTCCCATGCCATTATCAGCACCGCATCGAATGCGGGTGGAGCGCCAGACTTCTTCGGTGTCAACGCGGTCGCATTTCTTGATCTACCAGGAAGTGGGCAGGAAGTGGCAACCGTGGCGGGCATTATGAAAGGAACCAAGCGGCTTCTGCTCGGACCGGATGCCACAGAAGCTGCGTTCAAAGCGCTGCCGCTTTCTGACTTTAGTGTCATACATCTGGCAGTCCATGGACTGGGAAACGCTCAATACCCGGATCGAGCTGCGCTCGTGTTAGGTAGTCCGCCAGCGCAACACGAAGACGGGCTGTTGCAGGTCCGCGAGATCCGAGACCTGCCGCTGCGCACCGATCTCGTGACTCTTTCCGCTTGCGACACCGGGAATGGGCGGTTGCTTGGCGAGGAAGGAGTGGCAAGTTTGGAACGGTGCATTCTTGCTGGCCGGAGCAAAAGCAGTCATCGCCAGCCTTTGGACCGCAGACGATACGTACTCGATCGCTCTGATGAGGCGGCTGTATCAGCATCTTGTCGATGGCGCGGACAAGGCTTCAGCGCTGCGCCAGGCAAAGCTCGATCTCCTGAACGAATTCGGAGGCCAGGCGCTTCCGGTATATTGGGCTGGATTTACACTGGTAGGTGATGGGCTCAACGGCGCTCTTGAATTAAGGAATTTCTAGCCGTAGCGGTCGGGCGAATCTTGTGGCGTGGTGGGGTCAAATCGATGTTCGCTGCCAGTGGAGGATCTTCAGCGTGACCGCCTTGCATCGGAACGCTGATGCTCTCGCCGGCGACCCCGCGCAATGGATGCCGTGGAACTACAGTGAGGCGCTGGCCAGCCTCATGCCCGCTTCCGCGGCCAACGGGCGGACCCTTACACACGGCTGCCGAAAGGACACAGTACAGGAACCGAAACAGAGCGGAGAGACTCGACATAGCAGACAGAATCGCACAATCTGCAAAGCTCTTGATTCCCGGCCCACCATTATGTTTTTACGGATGACGGTGGGGGCTGAGAGTGTGGATATGGTCTGGGCTGAGAGGGTATATATAAAGGTAGCAGCTGTTGGAGTTACTGCATGAATTCCTGAGCTGGTGAGTCGGCTCGCCTTGAACCATGTTTCCGATACACGGAACATTCACGTCTGTAACTACGATCTTTAGCATCCGCGGCGCTCAGAAGCCATATCGGATTTCATTTTTGCGGATGACAGGTCTGAAGATCCTGCCCAAGGAAGGAATCGAAGGCCTGGCGACGGCAGGAACCATCATCATTCCCGGATGGCGGACGGATGAGCAGCCTCCACCGCGTCTGTTGAAAACGCTGACCCGCGCTCACGCTCGCGGAGCCCGCCTCGTCTCGATCTGCTCGGGAGTATTCGTGCTTGCCGCGACAGGT
>QHWY01000358.1 GCA_003223875.1 Acidobacteriota bacterium
CGAAGGCCATGCGCCGACGTTCGGCAATTCACGCATTGTGAAATTCGACAAGAATGGAAAGTTCATCAAGGCTTTCGGTCATCTGGGTTCAGGCGACGGCGAATTGAAGGGCCCGCACGTGCTGGCCTTCGATAGCCAGGGCCGGCTCTTTGTCGCGGACCGCAGCAACAGCCGGGTCGCGATCTTCGACCAGGAAGGCAAGTTTCTCGCCGCCTGGAAACAATTCGGGCGGCCGAGTGGAATTTTCATCGATAAGAACGACATGCTTTACGTCTCCGATTCCGAATCCGAAGATGCTCCGGGTAAGGACACCAACAACCCTGGCTGCAAAAGAGGAATCCGCGGAGGCAGCGTCAAGGACGGCAAAGTCCAGTTCTACATCCCGCCGCCACCGGTGCGTGATCCGAAATTTCCGCCGCCGGAAGGTGTCGCCGTAGACAGCCACGGCGCAATCTACGCGGCCGCGGTCCAGGCGAAAGAAGTATACAAATACGTAAGGAAATGAGTGGATGGATGGCTAACAACACCCCTCCTAAGTTAGGAGGGTGCCGAGCGAAGCGAGGCGGGGTGGTTCGCATGGGAACCACCCCGTCTTCGCTCACTTCGTTCGCGAAGCCTCCCCTCCTAACTTAGGAGGGGAGTTCTGGCTTTACCTGCTCGTGGTTTCGCTGGCCGCCGCAATGCTAGCGAGTTGCGGCGGCGCCCGGCCCAGCACGCCAGCAACCGGGACGGCTCTGGAGAAAACCCATCTCACGATCGGGGTGGCTGTGCCGGCTGCAACTTACCTCCCGCTATATGTCGCAGTGGACGAGGGGACGTTCGCGAAACAAGGGCTCGAGGCCGATGTCGTGGAATTTCGAGGCGGTTCGGATCTGATCAGGGCGGTCGTCTCGACATCGGTTGACGTGGGAGTTGTTTCGCTTGCTGAGATCACTTCGGGGATCGATGCGGGTCAGCCGCTGAAGGCGTTTTATGGGAAGGCGCGCCGTCGTTTTCGACGGCGATGCCCTTGATGCCCTTGATGCCCTTGATGCCCTTGATGGCGTTGTCTCTCCAGTGTACCGGCGCGAATCGCTCGCGCCGGGTGAACAAATCGATGGCCCCGCGATCATTCAGGAGTACGCCAGCACGACGGCATTGTTTCCGCAGGATCGGGTTGAGGTCACCGTATCCGGCGAGCTGCTCATCCATGTTGGAGGTTTCGAATGAAACTTGACCAGAAGAAGAATTTGTCACTCTTCGGGTGCGCGCAATGAGCGGAAGCTGCGGTACAACAACAGGTCATACACAATCTTCAGGCCGCCGGCCAAAAAGAAAGGCGCGCTGAACAGCGAAGCGCTCAGCAGGCTTCCCGCAAATGCCGGAGCCAGTGAAGCGCCTGCCGAGCGTGCGACTGCGGTGATACCGCCTGCTGCCGAGCGCTCCGACGGATCAACAACAGCCATCGTGTAAGATTGGCGCGTCGGAACGTCCATTTGCGAGATACTGAATCGCAATAAGAGCATTGCAATGGCGAGCGAGAGATTCGGCATCAGCGGCACGAGGATCAGCAGGACGTTCGATGGAATGTGAGTGAAGACCATCGTGTTGATCAGCCCGATGCGTTTCGCCAACCAGGTTGCCGACAAAGCGGACACGCCTGCGAGAATGTTCCCGCCGAAAAAGATTCCGCCGAGCGCAGCGGGTTGAACACCGTATCGGAGATGGAACCAGTACGCGACAATGCTTTGCAGAATGAGTCCCCCCGCGAATGCATCGAGTGTAAACAGAGCCGAGAGCCTGAGTACAATGCGGCGCGACCGATGCAAGCCCAGCCGATTTGGAGGCGCTGTCGTCGCGGGCGCTTCTGCTGCCGGTGATAGCCAGGCGAACATGAGAGTCAGAAGCGCCCCCATCGCCGAATAGACAAGCACAATGATTCGATAACTATTTAGCGATGACATGCCGGCGCCTTGTAACGACTGGGCAAGTATTCCTCCCGCAAGCGCGCCCAGGGCTGTCGCAAAAGAACCGCACAAGTTGTACCAGGCGAAAATTTGCGTGCGTCGTTCCGCCGAAACAAGTTGCGAGAGGGCTGCTTGTTCGATCGAGAGAAAAGGCCCGACTTCATTGCCACTGGGACTGATCACGCCGATAGTGGCTGCGATCACGAGCAAAAGGAAGTTACGGGTGAGTGCAAACAAGATCCCTGCGAAGATCATGAGCCCTGCACCGACGAGCAGCATGGCCTTTCGGCCGATGCGATCCGCGGTCGTCGTGATGGCAAGCGAGATGATCGTGTCGCCGATCAAGGTAAGCGTCAGCAGGAGTCCGATTCGGTTTTCCGTCAGACCCGCTTCCGCCAGATACAATGCGAGCACGACGGATAGAAATCCATACGCAAAGAGACGCGCAATCCGCGTAGCGAAAAGCAGTCGAACGTCCTTGAGACTCACGCATGAGTTATAGCATTACCGGCGGATTTGGTGCGCAGTCCAGTTCCCTGAAAGGATCGGATCGATTCCATCGAACTAAACCAGCCATTGACGAATTCTCCTTTCTGACAATTTTACGAACCGTAACGGGCGAGTTGTTTTGCACGTCGCGTGGCAACGCGAACCGATTGGTTGTCCGTTGCGTTCGTCTTTTTCAATCGGATGAAGTGGTCTCTCGCTGCCGGTCAGTGGTAAACGATCGCCGCACCGGTGGTGCTCACTTCTCATCGTCGTTTTCGTCAGATAATCGCGTGGGGTCGGAGAGACCTGAAATCCACAGATCATAACTAGGAGGTAAAAATGTTTACTGCAGTGAAGAAACTCAGCAACGTACTTTGCCTCGTGGCGCTCTGCATTACCCTGTCGGTCCCTGCGATGGCAAAGGACAAGGTTTCAAAGGATTTTCCGGTTTCGTACAAGGGCGACAGTCGACTTGCGGAAGAAGTGGCACACGCCATCCGTATGTATCCTTGGTACGACATCTTCGACTGGGTTGAGGGAACGGTTCACAACGGCGTTGTTACACTTACCGGCGAAGTGCGTGAACCTTTCCACAAAGACGATTACGGCAAGATGGTCGCGAGAATCCCCGGCGTCAAGCGGATCAACAATGAACTTCGTGTGCTGCCGCTCTCGAGGTTCGATGATCAGATCCGCTGGGCTGCTGCCAACACCATCTATCGCGATCCGATGTTCACAGCATACGCGATTCAGGCAAATCCGCCGATCCACATTATCGTGGAGAACGGCAAGGTAACCCTGACGGGCGTGGTTCGAAACCCGATGGAAAAGCAAATCGCCGAAACCAAGGTGCGCACTAGCGTGATGGCCTTCGACGTCACCAACGACCTGAAAGTCGAAGAGCGTGGATAACAACCTTCCTGGAGTACCGTAGGGCCGGCTTAGGCCGGCCCTACGAATCATCACGAGAAAAACTTTCGAAGTGCCTTCGCTGGGGAAGGTATTCGACTGTTGAGCATCGAGTCTGCCGCTCGCGATTATGGGGTGATTATCGATCCTCGGACACTCGAAATCACATGCCTTCAGCGCTCGAATCTCTAGCAGCGCTGATCCAGGATCCTGCGCTTGTCCAGTGTTTTGTGAATTTTGTACCTTTTTGTGGCTATTCCCCTCTTCTTTCCGCGGCGCGAAACAGCTCATCTGCGGACTGGAGGATAATGCGGCGGAGACGAATCGGATAATCCTTTTGCACATTCAGAAATGTCCGAACCGTCTCGGCGGCGGAACGAGTGTTATGTCCGCCGAGCGTGGCGTCCATCCAGTTTTTGGGAAAGAAAATATCGCCGGTGCGCTGAATTTCGCGGAGCAGTTCCAGTGAAGACCGTAGATATT
>QHWY01000359.1 GCA_003223875.1 Acidobacteriota bacterium
TCATACTCGACTTTCTGTGCAAAGCCGCGAGGAGGGGAATATTCGTTCGCCAGAACTGTTATCCTTGACAACCTTTTCGTGAGGGCGATAGCTTCACGGTCCGGAGGTCTCCTTATGCGATTCAAATGTTTCCACGCTGCGGCATTCGGCTTAATAACAATGATCGTCAGCGTTGGGGCCCAAGCCCCTCAAGCGCCACGCGAGCGCGCGTGGCGCGGCGTGGGTCCCCAGCCGTGCATGGGTCCGCCCAGTGTCGGTTATTACAAATGCGCTTCTGCTCCGGAAGCCGTGGCGGTCCGTGCCGGCCGCTTGTTTGACAGCAAGAACGGCCGGATGTTGACGAAGCAGGTGGTGCTCATTCAAGGCGAGCGAATCATGGATGTGGGATCTGAAGGCCAAGTCAAGATCCCGGCCGGGACCCGCGTGATTGACCTCAGCCAGACAACGGTTGTGCCTGGACTGATCGACGCGCATACCCACATGTTCAACAACCGATCGCAAACCTTAACGGCGGACAACTCCATGCTCATCGCCGTAACGAATGTGCAGACCAACTTGCTTGCGGGTTTCACCGCCGCACGCGATATGAGTACGCATGGCAATGGATATGGTGACGTTCTCATTCGCGACGCTATTAATGAAGGGCGGCTGGACGGCCCCCGCTACCAGGTCGCGACCCTCGGAATTGTTTGGGGTGCCCGGCCTCCGAATCCGGCAACTCCGGATGATCCATTGGCCAGCGCTGTGGTGCGATCGGTTGAAGACGCGCGCGCAGCCGTTCAGGCGCAGGTCAAGGGCGGCGCGGATTGGATCAAGCTGTATCCGGCGGGGGCGTATTCGTTTACTCCGACCGGCGAAGCAAAGTATGTGGTGACCTATCCGCTGCCGGTGCTGCAAGCGTTGATTGATGAGACGCATCGTCTTGGAAAAAAGGCAGGCTGCCACGTCTATGGAGGCGAGGGACTACAGAATGCGATCACTGCGGGTTGCGACACGATCGAACACGGGTTTGGTTTGACTCAGGCCCAACTCAACACGATGGTGCAGAAGGGCCTGTACTACGATCCAACCTTCGTGCGCTACACCATTCCGGCCATGGACGATAACGATGCGAAAAACACCGGCGGAAAATACCGGATCATTCCCATTTTTGAGAAGGCAGTCCAAATGGCTGTGGCCACGAAAGGACTCAAGATACTGGTAGGCAGCGGAGTCGATAGTGACCCCTTTCCGCACGGAATACAGGCCAACGAATTCGAGTGGCTCGTCAAACGAGCCGGCATGAAACCTGCAGCGGCCATCCAGGCGGGAACGATGAACAATGCGGAAGTGCTGGGGTGGCAGGATCGCATCGGATCGATCGACAAGGGAAAATTCGCCGACATGATTGCCGTATCCGGCGATCCATTGGCCGACATTACCGAACTTCAACGAGTCAAATTTGTGATGAAGGGCGGAAAGGTCGTCAAAAACGATCTTGCAACGGGCGCGAGGGTTTCCTCCTCATCGAGCTCGTCGCGATAAGGACGTATTCCCTCCTTGCGGCTTTGCACAGAAAGTCGAGTATGACCACTGTAGCGGCGGTCTATGACCGCCGACGATCTCGCAAAATTGCTGTATTGTCGGCGGTCATAGACCGCCGCTACAGCGCGACAGCCCGACATCATGCACTTTTTGTGCAAAGCCCCTCCTCTGCGAGGAGGGGAATCGCGACTATGGCGCAGGTGGTGCAGGCTTCAATGTAACGACGGGAGAGGGGTAGCGCGAACCCACCGGCCCAGTAAATTCTTCCTTCGTGCCATCATCATAGTACTGGATGAATTTCCAGGTCAGGTTCGATCCCTGCTTCGGATTGATTCCAAGCATCCCGAACTCCGCGAACTCGTAGGGTTGAAGCTTGCCTGTCCATGTCGCCCCGATGATTTTGCCTTTATCATCCTTCTTGAAATCGATCTTCCAGCCAGGCTTGAACTCGAAATCATAGATTTGAAGTTCGGCTGGAAATTCGCCTTCGACCTTGCTGGAGCCGACCTGCTTTTCGTTCGGGACACGCATTGTGTATTTCTCACGGCCCCCAAAGGTCGACTCCGTCGGATAGATCCGAATGTGCGCCGAGGCGAGCTGGGCGCATACCAAGGCAATCACTGTCACGAACAAGAACCGTTTCATAGGAACCTCCACGAAAATCTTTTTCGATTATTTGCCGATCATCAGGATCGTAAACGAGCCTGGTATCGGCGCGCCGCGGGCTCCGCGGCCTCCGCCAGGCGGCGGTGGCGGAGCGGGTCCGCGTTCATCGCTCATCGTAAAGATGTGTTGCGTTTTGCTGTCGAACGTGATCGTTCGGGCGCCGTTCATCGTCTGTAGATTTTGCTCAACCTCGAAGGTCGTCGGGTTCTTCTCCTTCACGACGGTCAGTGTACCGTTGCCATGTGTACTGAACGCTTCCATCGTCGCAGGATTGAATACCGCGCCGTCGGAGCCGCCGGCGAGGGGCAGGATATTGAGGATTTTGCCGTTGTCCGCACGGAGGATGACCATCTTGGGTTCCGCTGCTGGCGGATTTCCCGATCGGGCGCACGCTGCGAAAAGCACACGATTTTTCATATCCAAGGCAAGCCCGTTACACCCACCGATGTCGCCAAAGGGATAGTGCGCGGTCGCCTTCATGGTTTTAACGTCGACGACCGTCACACTTCCTTGCGGGTCCTGCATGACGACGTAGAGCGTTCCTTTGCCGTCCGACACACCCTGCTCCGGCACACCGCCAAGATCGATCGTGCCGAGCACCTTGCCCTCCTTGGAATCGATCACCGTTGCGTCCTTCGTCGGATGACTGAAGACATAGACTCTGTCGTTGAACGCATCGAAGAGAATACCGTCCGGCGCGGCGCCAGGACCTACCTCGATGGTCTTGATCAACTTCATCGTCTTCGTATCGAACATCGAGGGCGGTCTGCTGCTGGTGAAGCCATGGCCTGATTTCGGGTCCACCGCAGTACCATTGCCGCCGATGCCGTCAATCTCATTTACGAGCTCGAGAGTATCGAGGTTAAAGATGGACAGGCGCGTCCGGATTGTGGACTCCACCGGAGCACGGCGCGGAATGTACAACCGGCGCCCAGCGACATCCGCATAGATGTAGTCCCAGTTACCTTCACCGCCGGCCCGCACCGTCTTGAGCACTTTGTACGGTCCGCTGGCTGAAGGTTGTTGAGCCAAGCCAATCGCCACAGCGAAGACGATCGCGGTCGTCAGAATTGCAGCACGTCGATACATGTTCAGTCCTCCTCAATGCAGCTTCTCTTGAGGCTTCGCCCTATCGGGCTCGCGCTTCGCGCCCCTCCTCTGCGAGGAGGGGAATACTAACGCGCGGCTTGATCGGTAAGGGGAAGCTGAAGCG